>NZ_JBGLYK010000021.1:0-47937 GCF_047304025.1 Pseudomonas sp. Pseusp97
ATCGACCACGGCCCCGGCCTCGCCGCGCTGCCGTGGTCGATGGTCACGCCGCCGAGCCAGGCGCCCAGGGCGTTGCCCAGGTTGAACGCGGCGATATTGAAGCTGGCCGCGACGCTCTGGCCGGCGCCGTGGGCCTTCTCCAGCACCCACATCTGCAGCGGCGGCACGGTGGCGAATCCGGCGGCGCCGAGCAGGGCGATGAAAAGGACCACGGCAATCTGGCTCTGCAGCGCGAAGCTCATCAGGCCCATCACCACCGCCAACGCCACCAGGCTGCCGAGCAGGGCGGGCACCAGCCGGCGGTCTGCCAGCTTGCCGCCCAGCAGGTTGCCCAGCACCAGCCCGCCACCGAACACCAGCAGCACCGGCGACACCGCGCTTTCGGAGAAACCGGCGAGGCGGGTCAGCAGCGGCGACACATAGCTGAACACGGTGAATACGCCACCGAAGCCGAGCACGGTGGTCAGCAGGCCGAGCAGCACGGCCGGGCGCTTCAGCACGCGGAAATCGTCGCGCAGGTTGCCGGCTGCCGGCGCTGCGCTGGTGCGCGGCAGGTAGATGGTCAGGATCGCCAGGGCCAGCACGCCGATGCCGGTCACCACCCAGAAGGCGGCGCGCCAGCCATAGAGCTGGCCGAGCCAGGTGCCCAGCGGCACGCCGAGGATGGTGGCGACGGTCAGCCCGGTGAACATCAAGGCGATGGCCGAGGCGCGGCGTTCGGCCGGCACCAGGCTGGTGGCGACCACCGAGCCGACGCCGAAGAAGGTGCCGTGGGCGAAGGAGGTGAGCACCCGGGCCGCCATCAGCGTGGCGTAGCTCGGCGCCAGGGCGCAGGCGAGGTTGCCGAGGGTGAAGATCACCATCAGCCCCAACAGGGTTCGGCGTTGCGGCCAGCGCGCGGTGAGGGCGGTGAGCAGCGGCGCACCGAGCACCACGCCCAGCGCGTAGCCGGAGATCAGCAGCCCGGCAGCGGAGATGGACACGCCGAAGTCATGACCGACCTCCAGCAGCAATCCCATGATCACGAATTCGGTAACGCCGATGCCAAAGGCTCCGGCGGTCAAGGCGTACAAGGCAATTGGCACGTGGGCTCTCCCGGATGATTCGTAGAATGGGCGCCACCTTATCCCCGCGCGTATTGCTGATATAGACTGCCTCCAAGCAAATCACCTGTGAATTGAATTCAATATGGCGCGCCCCGACGTCAACCGCTTCGGCGAAATGGAAGTGTTCATCCGCGTGGTGGAAACCGGCGGCTTCACCGCCGCTGCGCAGCAATGCGGGATGACGCCGTCGGCGGTGAGCAAGCTGGTGGCGCGCCTGGAGGATCGACTCGGCGCGCGGCTATTCAATCGCTCCACCCGGCGCCAGCAACTCACGGCCGAGGGCATGGCCTTCCACGAACGCAGCCTGCGCATCCTCGCCGACCTCGACGAAGCGGAGCGCGAGGCCTCGGCCAGCGCCGAGCCGCAGGGCAGGGTACGGATCAGCTGCAACCTGCCGGTGGGCCGGCAGTTCCTGATTCCGGCGCTGCCGCTGTTCTTCCAGTGCTACCCCGGCGTCAGCCTCGACCTGCAACTGACCGATGAAGTGGTGGACCTGCTGGAGGTGCGCGCCGACGTGGCCGTGCGCAGCGGTCCGCTGCGGGATTCGCGGTTGGTGGCGCGCTCGCTGGGAGAGTCCGGGCACAAGATAGTCGCTGCCCCTGGGTATCTGGCACGGCATGGTACGCCGCGGCATCCGGGCGAGTTGAGCGAGCACAACTGCGTGGGGTTCAGCTACCGGCGTGTCGAGCCGGACTGGCCATTCCTGGAGAAGCCGGCACATCTCCCCGAGCCCAGCGGAAACCTGCTGGCCAGCGACGGCGACAGCGTGCGTCACCTGGCGCTGGCGGGACTGGGGCTGGCGCGGCTGGCGGAATTCCAGGTGCGCGAGGATATCGCCGCCGGGCGGCTGGTGGAGGTGCTGGCGGACTTCAATCCCGGCGACCGCAAACCGATGCACGCGCTCTACCTGGGCAAGCCGGGCCACCTGCCGGCGCGGGTGCGCGCTGTGCTCGACTTCCTCGCCGAGCACGTGCGCATCGACTGATTCAGGCGACTTCGAGCAACGCCTGCGTGTCGGCCGCGCCCATCATCCTGGCCGCGGCCAGCGCAGTGAGGCCGCTGGCGTCGCGGGCCTCGCGGTTGGCGCCGTGCTCCAGCAGGCAGCGGACGATCTCCGGGCGATTGAACATCGCCGCCATCATCAATGCGGTCTTGCCGTCGGGGGATGCGCCTTCCACTTCGGCACCGCGGCTGAGCAGCAGCCGCACCATCTCCAGGTCGCCCTTGAAGGCGGCGCCGGCCAGCGGTGTCTGCCCGGCGTTGTTGCGCAGGTCCGGGTCGGCGCCGTGGTCGAGCAGCACGCCGACGGTGTCGTGATGACCGTAGTAGCTGGCCAGCATCAGCAGGCTGTCGCCCTTGTGGTTGCGCAGGTTGGCCGGCAGGCCCTGCTGCAGCAGCTCCGTCAGGCGCGAGGTGTTGCCCTGGCGGGCTAGGTCAATCACCTGATTGGCGAATTCCAGGGTCTGTTCGTCCATTTCCGGGCGGTTCGCGGCGCTCATCCTGAAGTCTCCTTGGCAAAGTCGGGAATGCTCTGAAGGATAAGGACTAGCGCGCCTGGGCGCGCCAACACTGTGCCTATGGTGCCGGTGGAAAATTTCAATCCATTGCCGCAAGGCAGGCGTGGCGTGATTTGCGTCCGTAAACTTGCGCAAATGCCGCCCTCGCACGGCGGCTTTTCGGCGAAAATTGCAGCATAATCAGCGATCAGCAGTTGCACCCTGGGTGAAACCGCAAACCGCCGGGCGGGCAAAGGTGCCCACCGCGGGTGGGAGTGGCAAACTGCCCTGTTGCGGGGATTACCATCCCGAAGCCTTCGCGCCAGGACGCGGAGCGACGAATATCCAGTGCCGGCCCGATGGGCGGGCACCTTGATGCCTAACCTTGCCGCCCGGCCCGGCGGCGCAGATTGAGAAGAGGATTGACCGTGCATAAAGTCGTGATCAGCGGAACCGGCCTGTATACCCCGCCGTTCAGCATTTCCAACGATGAACTGGTGGAATCCTTCAACAGCTACGTCCGCAATCACAACGAGCAGAATGCCGAAGCCATCGCCAAGGGCGAGATCGAGGCGCTCTCCGAATCCAGCTCAGCCTTCATCGAAAAGGCCTCCGGCATCAAGAGCCGCTTCGTGGTGAACAAGGAAGGCATCCTCGACCCGCAGCGCATGGCGCCGCGCATTCCGGAACGCTCCAATGAAGACTGGGGCATTCTCTGCGAGATGGCTGCTGCTGCTGCCAAACAGGCGCTGCAGCGCGCCGGCCGTACTGCCGAAGACATCGACGGGGTGATCGTCGCCTGCTCCAACCTGCAGCGCGCCTACCCGGCCGTGGCCATCGAAGTGCAGGCCGCGCTCGGTATCCAGGGCTTCGGCTATGACATGAACGTCGCCTGCTCCTCGGCCACATTCGGCATCCAGGCCGCGGTGAACAGCGTGCAACTGGGCCAGGCCCGCGCGATCCTGATGGTCAACCCGGAAATCTGCACCGGCCACCTGAACTTCCGCGACCGCGACAGCCACTTCATCTTCGGCGATGCCGCCACCGCCGTGATCATCGAGCGCGCCGACCAGGCCACCAGCGAGCACCAGTTCGAGGTGGTCAGCACCAAGCTGCTGACCCAGTTCTCCAACAACATCCGCAACAACTTCGGCTTCCTCAACCGCGCGGCGGAAGAGGGCATCGGCGCCCGCGACAAGCTGTTCGTGCAGGAAGGCCGCAAGGTGTTCAAGGATGTCTGCCCGATGGTGGCCGAGCTGATCGGCGAGCACCTGGCGCAGAACGACATCCCGGTCAGCGACGTGAAGCGTTTCTGGCTGCACCAGGCGAACCTGAACATGAACCTGCTGATCACCCGCAAGCTGCTCGGCCGCGATGCCGAGGCCCACGAAGCGCCGGTGATCCTCGATACCTACGCCAACACCAGCTCCGCCGGTTCGGTCATCGCCCTGCACAAGTACCAGGACGACCTGCCCGCCGGCTCCATCGGCGTGCTGAGCTCCTTCGGCGCCGGCTACTCCATCGGCAGCGTGATCCTGCGCAAGCGCTGATCGTGCCCGTCGACGACAGCGAGCTGTTGTCGCGCCTGCTGGCCGGTGACCAGCAGGCCTTCCGCACCCTGGTAGCCACCTACCAGGGCGCGATGCGCGCCGTGGCCATCGCCATCGTCGGCGCCGCCCATGCCGATGAAGTGGTGCAGGACGCCTGGCTCGCCGCCGTGCGCAACCTGGACGGCTTCCAGGGGCGCTCCAGCCTCAAGACCTGGCTGCTGACCATCACCGCCAATACCGCCAAATCCCGCCTGCGCAAGGTTCGCCGCGACGTTTCGCTGGACGACCTGCCCGCGCCCCACGGCAGCCTCGACGACACCCGCTTCGCCGCCGATGGCCACTGGAGCCCGGCGCCGCTGGCCTGGCACGAGGACTCGCCCGAGGCGCTGCTGGCCGAGGACGAGCTGCGTCAGTGCCTGGAAAAGACTTTGCTGAGCCTCTCCGAACTGCAGCGCAGCGTATTGCTGCTGCGTGAGCGGCAGGGACTGGAGTTGGAGGAAATCTGTAACCTGCTGGAGGTTTCGCTCTCCAATGTCCGGGTGCTGCTGCATCGTGCGCGGCTGAAGGTGTTCGCCACCGTGGAGCACTTCGAGGAGACCGGTGAATGCTGACCTGCAAGGAACTGGTGGCGCTTTCGAGCGACCTGCTGGACGAACAGCTGGGCTGGCGCGAGAAGCTCGCACTGCGCCGGCACCTGCTGCTATGCCGCCACTGCCGGCGCTACCTTCGGCAGATGCGCCTGACCCAGGCGACCCTGCGCCTGCTGCCGGAGCCGCCTCGCCCCGACTCGGAACGCCTGGCCGACCACCTCGCCGAGCTGCGCCGCGACAGCGCGCGGCGCTGAGCTGGCGGGCCCTTCGTAGGAGCGAGCTTGCTCGCGAAAACCTGGCCGGCGCGGTCTGAACGATCCGGCAGAAAGCGGAACCGATCGCGGACAGAGTCCGCTCCTACCTGAAATATCGCCCCGGGGCCGGCCCTCTCCCCCCGCCCTCTCCCTGAAGGGAGAGGGAGCTATCCGTGTTGCTCCTACGCCAAGTTGTTGCTCAGGTGGAGGCTTGCGCCCGCCACGCATCCAATCCACCCGAAAGCGCCCAGGTGCGCGGATGTCCGAACGCCTGCAGCCGCTCCGCCAGCATCGCCGCGGAGAGCTCGCGGGGGCAGGCGCAGTAGATCACCACGTCCTTGTCTTCGAGGCTGCCACGCAACTCATCCAGCGCCCCGTCCAGGCTGAAGGCGATGGAGCCGGGAATCGCCTCGTCATCGAACTGCGCACGCACATCCAGGATCAGCGGAGGCTCGCCGGCGTCCAGGCGCGCCCGCAGCTCGTCGACGCTGATGCGCGGAATCCGCGCGGTGCGCTTGAGCAGGCTGTAGCGCTGCCAGAGCTTCCAGGCAATGAACAGCGCGAAGGCGCCGAGCAGGGCCGCGATGCCGACGCTGGCGTACTCGGTGAGCCAGTCGAGGAGGCGGTCCACCGCGCTGCTGAAGATGCTCCCGAGCATCAGCGCAGAGCCGGCCCAGAGCGCTGCTCCGGCGCAATCGTAGGCCAGGAAGCGCGACAACGGCGTGCGCGTCATGCCAGCCATGGTGGTGGTCAGCGCGCTGGCGCCGGGGAGGAAGCGCGAGATCAACAGCGCGCGCGGGCCAATGCGCAGGTACAGGCTCTGGCTCTGGCGAATGCAGCTGTCCGGCGACAGCGAAACCTTGCAGACGCTGCGCAACATGAAGCCGCCGTAGCGCCGCCCGGCGCAGAACCAGATGAGGTCGGCGATCAGGCACGCGCACACGGCCACCGCCAATGCCTGGCCCAGCGGTACGCCGCTGCCTTGCAGGGCCAGTGCGCCGGCGACAATCAGCGCGGGGTAGGCCGGAATCGGCAGGCCCAGTTGCTCGAGCAGGACGTTGAAGAACAGCAGGGTCAGGCCGTGCTGCTGGATCAGGGGTTGTAGTTCGTGCATGGGACAGCCTGAGCGGGACGGGACTTCCGGGGAGAACCACAGCATACCGGCAAAGTGGACTACGGAAACTGCGCGTAAACCTAGTCGGACGTGGCCTAGGACGTTTATGCCATATCGAAATCAAAAGTTCCGCTGTAATAAAAGTTTTATCTACGAGCAACTCCTCTGAAATAACCCCTCGCCAAGATTCCCAGCAACACAAACGGGGGCCGCCAGAACGGCCTGTGCGAGTCCTTGGGGGGCGCGCAGCAGCCAGGCACTCGGCGTGTTCAACGCAAATACCATTAAGGGGAATCTTCGATGATCCGTAAGCACTTCGCCGGTTACGCCGCCACTGCCCTGGCACTGGCCGTTTCCGCCCAGGCTTTCGCAGGCACAGTCACCACCGATGGCGCCGATATCGTGATCAAGACCAAAGGCGGTCTTGAAGTCGGTACCACCGACAAGGAATTCAGCTTCAAGCTCGGTGGCCGTCTGCAAGCGGATTACAGCCGCTTCGATGGTTTCTACACCAAGAACGGCAACAACGGTGACGGCGCCTACTTCCGCCGCGCCTACCTGGAGCTGGGTGGCACTGTCTACAAGGACTGGAAATACCAGATCAACTACGACATGTCCCACAACTCCGGTAACGCTGACAACGGTTACTTCGACGAGGCTTCCTTCAGCTACATCGGCTTCGCCCCGGTGACCCTGAAGTTCGGCCGCTTCGACCCGGACTTCGGCCTGGAAAAAGCCACCAGCTCCAAGTGGGTGACCGCCACCGAGCGTACCAGCGCCTACGAACTGGCTGACTGGATCAACACCCACCAGGACGGCATGGGTGCCCAGGTTGGCGGCGTCGTCGCCAACCTGGCTTACCTGGACGCCGGCGTTTACGCCAAGGACGCCGACGACACCGACGGCGACAGCGTCAAGCAGTTCAACTTCCGCGGTGTGTTCGCTCCGCTGAACACCGACGGCAACGTCCTGCATGTTGGCGTGGATTACGCCTACCGTGACCTGGACGACACCGCCTTCGACTCCCGCATCCGTCCGCGTCTGGGCATGCGTGGTATCGCCACCAACGGCGGTAACGACGCTGGCGACAACGGCAACCGCGCAACCTTCGGCGGCGCCACCCTGAGCCCGGCCGGTTCCTACAAGGACGACTCCACCTGGGGTGCTGAATTCGCCTACGCCATCGGCCCGTTCTCGGCCCAGGCCGAATACCTGAAGCGCAAGCTGAAGGCCGATGCCGACGCTTACGAAGACATCAAGGCTGACGGCTACTACGGCCAGCTGGCCTACACCATCACCGGTGAATCCCGCGCGTACAAGCTCGATGGCGCCAAGTTCGACACCATCAAGCCGTCCAACAAGGAAATCGGGGCCTGGGAAGTCTTCTACCGCTACGACCACATCAAGGTCGATGACCCGAACGTGGTCGTGGCTACCGCCACCCGCGACGTGGGCGACACCAAGGCCAGCACCAACACCGTGGGTGTGAACTGGTACGCCAACGAAGCCGTGAAGGTCTCCCTGGACTACGTTCACGTCAGCACCGACGGCATCCGCAACGCCAACGGCGACGACGACGGCAACGGTGTCGTGACCCGTCTGCAGTACGTGTTCTAAGAACGACAGCTCTACCGTTTGACTCCTTTGTGTGAACCCCGCTTCGGCGGGGTTTTTTTATGGGAGTCGGAAAGTCTTTCTGTAGGAGCGAGGGGGACGCCATCGTTATTGCTCGCAAACCAGCCACACGCTGGAACGGCCTGTGACCTCGTTCGCGAGCGAGCTCGCTCCTACACGGTTTGCCTCAGCGAAATCCTGGCCCCGCTGGCTGCCGGCGGAATTCGAATTCGAGCAGCTCATCGAATGGATTGCCCATCTCCAGCCGCGTCCAGCCCAGCTTGAGGAGAAATGCCAGCGCCGCCGGATTGTCCGGCTTCACGCTGGCCCGCCACAGGGGGCTGCCCTGCAGTTCCGGCCGCCTCATCACCAGCGTCATTACCGCGCGCCCGATGCCCGAGCCGCGTAACGCTGGGCGCACGGCGAGGTCGGTAACGAAGTAGTACGGGCGCGCTGGAGTAGGCAGGCAAATCCCCACCACCGCGACCAGCAGGCCGCCACGCAGGATGCTGTATTGGGCCTTGTCCGCATCGGTGAGCACCTGCTCCAGCCAGTACCTGTCCATCGGGCCCAGTTGCGCGTCGAGCAGCGGGTCGTCGAACCAGCTTTCGTACAGTGGGATGTCCGCCGGCTGGAAAGGGCGAATCTGCATGCGGGCGCTCTCCGGTGCAGCTTTGGGAAGTTTCACACTCGCATCAGCTGGGCGATTGCGTCAATCGACCCTGAGCGCTCGCGTCATTGAGGCCGCGCGCAGCCAGCACCTACCCTGCGGGCACTCAACCCACCGGGAGTCGACCATGCTGCGCAATCACTTCGAGACCGAGCACAACCTGTTCCGCGATGCATTCCGATCCTTCCTCAATAAAGAAGTGGTGCCCCACCAGGAGGAATGGGAGGAGGCCGGCGTGGTGGACCGCAGTGTCTGGCGCAAGGCGGGGGAGATGGGCTTCCTGCTGCCCTGGGCGGAAGAGGAGTACGGCGGAACCGCTCTGAAGGATTTCCGCTACGAACAGATCATGTGCGAGGAACTGGCCGCCATCAACGAGCCGGGTTTCATGATCCCGCTGCACTCGGCGCTGTGTGGGCCGTACATCGCCGAGTACGGTAACGCCGAGCAGAAAGCCCGCTGGTTGCCCGGCATCATCCGTGGCGAGAGCATCCTGGCGGTGGCGATGACCGAGCCATCCGCCGGCTCCGACCTGGCCGGCATGCGCACCACGGCGGTGGACAAGGGCGACCACTTCGTCCTCAACGGCTCCAAGGTGTTCATCTCCAACGGCCTGCTGGCGGACCTGGTGATAGTTGCGGCCAAGACCGACCCGGCGAACAAGCACGCCATGGGGCTGTTCGTGGTCGAGCGCGGCATGGAAGGCTTCGAGCGCGGGCGCAATCTGAAGAAGCTGGGCATGAAGAGCCAGGACACCGCCGAGCTGTTCTTCAACAACGTCAAGGTGCCGAAGGAAAACCTGCTAGGCGATGCCAAGGGCGGCTTCTTCTACCTGATGAACATGCTCGCCCAGGAACGCCTGACCAACGCCTGCGGCGCGGTGGCCGGCGCCGAGGCCGCGCTGAACGCGACCGTCGACTACGTGAAGGAGCGCAAGGCCTTCGACCGCCCGGTGGCGCACTTCCAGAACACCCGCTTCAAGCTCGCCGAGATGCGCACGCAGATCGACGTGGCGCAGGTCTTCACCGACCGCTGCGTGATGGACCACAACCAGAAGAAGCTGACTCCGGAAGTCGCCGCCGAGGCCAAGCTGTTCACCACCGAGCTGCTCTGCAAGGTGGTCGACGAAGGCGTGCAACTGCACGGCGGCTGGGGTTACATGTGGGAGTATCCGATCTGCAGGATGTACGCGAACGCGCGTATCCAGCGCATCTTCGCCGGTACCTCGGAGATCATGAAAGAGATCATCAGCCGCGGCATGAAGCTCTGAAGGCGCGGCGCCCACGCATTGATTGAGCGACACAGGAGTGCCCATGAACGGCCCGCTCGCCTCACTGAAGATCCTTGATTTCTCCACCCTGCTGCCGGGGCCGTTCGCCTCGCTGCTGCTGGCCGACATGGGCGCGCAGGTGCTGCGTGTGGAATCGCCCACGCGCATGGACCTGGTGCGCGTACTGCCGCCGCACGTGGACGGCACCTCCGCCAGTCATGCCTACCTCAACCGCAACAAGCGCTGCATCGCGCTGGACTTGAAACAGGCCGAGGCGGTGGAGGTGGTGAAGCAACTGGTGCAGGAATACGACATCGTGCTGGAGCAGTTCCGCCCCGGCGTGATGGACAAGCTAGGTGTGGGCTACGAGGCGCTCAAGGCGATCAACCCGAAGCTGATCTACGTGTCGATCACCGGCTACGGCCAGAGCGGGCCCTTCCGCGACCGTGCCGGGCACGATATCAATTACCTGGCTCTGGCCGGCGTTGCCAGCTACACCGGCCGCCGCGAGAGCGGCCCGCTGCCGCTGGGTGTGCAACTGGCGGACATCGGCGGCGGCTCGCTGCACGGAGTGATGGGGCTGCTGGCGGCGGTCATCCACCGGCAGCAGACGGGGGAGGGGCAGCAGGTCGACGTGAGCATGACCGATTGCGCCTTCAGCCTGCATGGCATGGCGGGGGCGGGCTATCTCGCGGCGGGCGTGGAGCCGGAGATGGAAGGCCTCGCGCTCAACGGCGGCAGCTTCTACGACTACTACCGCACCCGCGATGGTCGCTGGTTCTCGGTGGGCAGCCTGGAGCCGCAGTTCATGCAGCAGTTCTGTGCCGCCATCGGGCGCCCGGAGCTGGCCGCGCGCGGGCTGTCGCCCAGGCCGGAGGACCAGCAAGCGCTTAAGCGCGAGATCGCCGTCGAGTTCGAGAAGCGTGATTTCAGCGAGTGGCAGGAACGCTTTGCCGGGCTGGACGCCTGCGTCGAACCGATGTTGTCGCTCGCCGAGGCGGTGGAACATCCGCAACTGCGCGAGCGCGGCGTGGTCACCAGCGTTCCCAACGGCAAGGGTGGCGAGCAGCGGCAGATGGCCTGCCCGATCCGCTTCTCTGCCGGTTTGCCCGAGCCGCGCCACATTGGCGCTGCGCTGGGTGCGCACACCGCGCAGGTGATGGCGGAACTGGGCTATTCGGCCGAGCAGGTGCAGGCACTGAAGGCAGCGAAGGTCATCGCCTGAGCGGCGTCACTCGCGGCGGGTTTCGCCGGTGAAGATCAGCGTCGCGCGGCAGCGCCGGCAGTAATAGCGGCGGCCCTGGGCGACCAGGTTGTGGCGCTGGGCGGAGAAGGGGAATTCATTGCCCTCGCCACAATGGCATCGATACAGGTAGCGGGTGGAGCGGCGGCGCTTGATCTCATAGGTGTGGCAGCGATCGGGCGGCAGGCCATAGATGCCGCGCATTATCAGCTGCCACTCTTCGCCGTGTGGGCGAATTCGTGGGCCGAACATCTGGTGGGCGATCAGGTGCGCGACCTCATGGGCCACGGTCTGCTGCAGGAAGTGTTCGTGGTTTTCCCGGTACAGCTGCGGGTTGAAGCGCAGCAGGTTTTCATCCAGGTGGGCGACGCCGGCCTTCTGGCCGCGTAGCCGGAAGCTCACTTCCGGGCGGGGAAAGCGCCGCTGGAAGAAGGCTTCGGCCTGCTGGTAGCAGGCTTCGACGCGAGCGTTGAGCTGTTCAGGCATACAGTGGTTCTCCGACGGGGGCAGATTATGCCGCAGTCGGAGCGCGGGTGGAGCATTTCTCGCGGCCGCTCGTCCGGGGTGCAGGTTCAGGCAAGCCGCAGGTCTTTTAGGCAAACACCGCTTTCTGTAGGAGCGAGCTTGCTCGCGAACCACCCGGCGATGAAATCACCGGCGAGCATTGTTCACGACCCAGCCGGCTCTTATGAAGAGCCAAAGAAGAAACCGGGCCACGAAGGGCCCGGTTTCTTTTGTAGTGAATGGGATCAGGTGTATTCCGGGCCGACGCCGCTGCCCCAGAGGATGACCGACAGGGCCATCATCGCGACCAGCACCACCAGTCCCACCGCCAGCACCGAGCTGGAGAACAGGAAACCTTCATCCTTGTGGATGTTCATGAAGGTCGGGATGCCGACATAGAGCAGGTAGACGGTGTAGCAGATCGCCGCGGTGCCGATGATCATGCCCAGCCACAGGTGCGGGTAGAGCGCCGCGAGGCCGCCGATGAACAGCGGGGTGGCGGTATAGGCGGCGAACACGATGCATTGGGTCAGCGATGGCGACGCGTCGTAGGTACGGGCCATCCAGTGGATGAAAGCGCCCATGATGGCGACGCCGGCGAGCATGGCGATGTAGGTCATGATGGTCAGCTGGATGGCGCTGGCGGCTGTCAGCTTGACCGGTCCCGCGCTGCCGAGCACCCAACCGACCTGCGTGGTGCCGATATAGGCGGAAATGACCGGAATGGCAGCAAGGATCAGGACGTGGGTCAGGTACATGTGGCTGATGGATTCCTCCTCGCCACGGATTTCCTGCCATTCCTGATCGGGATGGGTGAAGAGCCCCCATACATGATGGATCATGTCAGCATTCTCCTCTTCTTATAGAAGGTCGCCCCCCAGCGAGGCGCCGAATACGCGTAGCCAGCGTCATCCGGTGCCCGGCCGACCTATGCGACCTTAAGTCGCAGTATAGGAATGGCTGCAGGTCACGTCGTCCGTGGGTTTAGAGCAAATGGAAGCTTCACGGCCGGCTGTAATAGCGCTCCAGAATTTCCATGGCCTTGTTGATCGACTGCAATCGCGTGGTGCTGCCGCCCCGATCCGGGTGATGCTGGCTGACCAGTTGGCGGTAGCGCAGCTTGATCAGCGCGTAGTCCACCGGGCCATCTTCCAGCTCGAACAGAGCCAGCGCGGCGGCTTTTTCCTCGTTGCCCTGCATGCGCGTCCAGAAGCTTTCCAGCAGCTTCTCCACGTCGCGCTCGGTGGTTTCCTTCAGGTGTTTCTCATCGAGGTAGTAGGAGCGCAGGGCGTCCTGCTCGCCGAGCGCCTGCACACCCCTCATATAAGGAGAGAGACGGATCGACAATGGGCCGATCTCCAGGTGTGCGGCGTTCTCCTCCCACAGCCGGTCGCGCAGGCGATACAGCGCGTTGAATACCAGGAAATGGGTGCGAAACAGCACCAGCTTGTCGGTCAGCGGCAAGTTGGGCACATGGGTGGAGTGCCGAGCCTTCAACTGCTGGATCAGCTGGAATTCGGAGATTCCTTCAGGCGCTTCCCGCAGCAGCTGCAGGAGCTGGTCGGTCAGGTCGAGGGAAGGATCAAGATCGGAGGCCATGCCGTCAGATTAGCAGTCGCCCGATGGAGGGGCTGGGGTATGCGTCGCTTTGCGCGTAGAAAAGCTTGGGTGCCTTCTGGGATGGATTTGCTTGGATAGCCTAAGCATCACGCGCCTGTGGTGGGCGGGAATGCTCATGCATTTGGATTGTATAGGGGTGTTTTGGAGACGGTTTTCGACAGTTTTTCGACATACCGGACATGACCCTCTCAGATTCCTGCTGGGCCAGCCTGAACAAGGATTGAGCAAACGCAATCAAAGTGGCATCATCCAATAGCCCTACATCTGAAAAGGACTTCGACTGATGGCGCCAATCGTAGCTACCAATTCCGCCTTCCCGGATGTGCAAGCCGATGGCTGATCCCACACTTGTTTGTCGGAAAACCAACCAGAAATATCCATATGAAATTTTAAATGGATTTAGTCCAGCCCTGGTGCTCGAGTTACATCAGCAATGGGAAGCAGAGAAGCTTAAAATTGTTGCTCAGATTTTTGAAGACGTGCCGGGGGCGGCTGAAGATACTAGTGTGTTTGTTGAACAGCTATTGGCTTATGGATTGTCCGATTTTGGATGGCGTTGGCTAGATAAGGCTATCCTGTTCAATGGCGACGAGTATCATTGGTTTTTCCTTAAGGCAGAGGGGAAAATACAGTCGGTCTGTCTTATCTATCATCCTAAGATAAGTCGATTGGATGGAGATAGGATCTTCTATATAGATTATTTGGCTTCAGCATATTGGAATCGTGACAAGCCAGGATGCCCTAAAAGGTTTGGGAGTGTCAGTCGTATTCTTATTGCTCATGCAACTAACTTTGCGATTAATACCTTGGGCTATCGTCCAGGTTTTTGTCTTCACTCTCTTCCCACTGCCGAAGGTTATTATAGAAGCCTAGGCATGCTCGAATATGAGCATGATGCTGATAAGGAAAATTTACGCTATTACGAGGCGCCGCCGGAAGTGGCAGGTAAACTGGCTTCGGAGGCATCCCATGGATAAGTTTTCTGGGAGTGAAGAAGATTTTGAAGTATATCCGCCGAAACGAGATTCGGTGACAAACTTCAAAACTACTCTTGATAATCTACGTATTGCATTAAGCGCTGCCGACCTGAAATCACACTCTCGAGAGGGTGAGGCGGTTAATGATACGTTAATTAGGCTGGCTCTTAATTCGTCCGCCAATGCTTCAGTGTTGTTTCGAAAAAATGACTCTGCGGAAGAGACAAAAATAAATGCCTGGCTTTCCATAATAGATGAGCGGGCGAAGACGTATTTAATGCGTGGGAATGTGGGGCGATTCTCTGGTTTGAGTGAAGAGTCATTGAGGAATATAGCAGATATTAGTTTGCAGCCTGAACTAATTGCTACGCTTCCTGATATTCTTGCAAGATACCATGGGGTCATACTTGTAGTTGAGCCGGGTTTTAGGTCCATGAAGATGGATGGTTGTGTTTACAATCTTCCGCAAGGAACTCCGGTCGTCGGGATTAGTGTTCGTTATAATCGATATGATAACTTCTGGTTCACGCTTATGCATGAGCTTGCTCATATCAATCTGCATTACGATCGGCTGAACAATCCGATTTTGGATGATCTTGAGTCAGGCAGTGAAGCGGATGTAGAGATTGAGGCCAATATAGTTGCTAAAGATAGCTTGGTTTCTCGGCAACACTGGCGGTTGATTTGGGGTTTTAGAGATAAGGTTGACTTAATGGTTGATGCATGTCGTAAGGCGGGCGTTCATCCTGCTATCGCTGCCGGCATGATTAGATATCAATCTAAGAATTATGCGTTATATCCGGATCTTATTAAGGTTATGGATGTTCGCCGTGCATTTGGATTCTCTGATGATTAAGTATGTTCCGTTTTTAAAGTTTAAGCAGAACGAGATTCAAGGGGTTGCAAAGTTAGACGCGGGTATCCTAGGTCAGATTGTTCCGTTATATGATGTTCCTCTGTCTAAGAAAAATATGACGGAAGAGGATATTGATTCGCGCATACGTATCGCTTGCGAGCATCTTGACGATTCGAATGAGGATGGAGTCAATTATCCATTCTTTATCGATAATTTTGATGTGGATGACACGATAGATCTTGCCGGCATTCCACAATATCGAGAAATATTGAATAGGCTAGCGGCGTATAGGGTTGTCCCGGTTTTAGCATTTGATCGACATGCGGATCATAACTCTGCTGCGCTAGACTTCATTACTCGTAAGCGAGGTGATATCGGGATTCGATTGCAGATTCCTGATATCGAAAGCTATGCTCTAACTAAGCGAAATTTGCTCGCTATTTGGCCAGCCATACAGGCTGCGCAGCCGACAAATATTATCTTGCTTGTTGATTGCCGTGTTGTTGGCGATGAGGTCGACCTTCATAGAAAGATTGAGCGATTCCTAGCTGCATTTAGGCAAGATTTCGTGGTCAGGGCCACTGTTGTAACGGGGTCTGTTATTCCTGGGAATATAGCTGATCTAATTGGTACTAATGAAATAAAAAATGTTTTAAGAAAGGAGTATCGACTCTGGCGCTCCCTTCAGGCAGTTCAAGGTTTGGATGACATTCTTTTGGGCGACTATTGTGTGGTTAGTCCCGAGTATTCAGATATCGATCTACTTCCAGAGCTTATGGGTGGGGTGGCAACGCCGAAGGCCTTTTATGCATATGATGACCAGTTTTATATTGCAAGAGGGCGTCGTTTTCGTACTCATGGCTACCAGCAGTACTTTGGTATTGCCGATTCAATAGTTGGGCAGGTTTTTTATAGGGGTGCACCATATTCATATGGTGATGACTATGTTCATGAGCGAAGTCATCTCTCTGCAGCTCGTCCCGCTAAGGGGGGCAGCCCTAGTACTTGGATTCGAGCGCTAACTGCCGCTCACATTACTTTTATTGTAAATACCATTTAGGTTGCGTTCGACGATGGCGCTTTGAATTCCTATCAAGGCGTCTTCTCGATTTAAGCTGTGGCTGATTTGTTCTGCAATGTCTTCGCGAGTATATGATTTCTTTATGGTTACTTCTGGATGAGCGTTAGCCATGGCTGTCAGCTCCGCCTTCCAAAGCATCATTAGCGCTTTGCGCTTAGAGAAGGAGTGATTGGTAGTGGCTTTTCTAATGTGTTTTAAGATTACTTTTCCAGCATGGCTTCTTGCGAGAATTAGCCCCCAGTGTTCCGGGATGTTAGTAATTGCCCAATTCAGATGGTTTTCGGTAGTTACTAACGTTAGTTTGGGAAATGATAGGGAGTAGTATTCAGATTGAGTTAGTACCCTTCTAACGTTGTCCGTCTGCCCTTTTATCTCGTAGCAGTGCAGCTCTTTATAGCATGCCACAACATCGGCTATGGCATTGCCGTTGTCGATCGTAAGCTCCTCGACTACCCTTGCAGGCTTTGGGTGGCGCTTCATTAGATAGTTCATAAGCGCTAGCCGAATGTCTTGATCTTTGAGCACTGCTGTACCCCGGTATATACGATTTTTTTCCATCTCTTCTAAATTATTGCTTGGCAAAATAAGATCTATTTTTCCTACCCAATCCTTCGGGCATACCAGCGCCTAGCTATTTTCTTGGTAATCGCTATCCCGCGCTTTGATTGGGCAAGTTTCTATTTGCCTCATCGAATTCAGGGCTTGTTTGGCCTGATTCCGGTGCAATTCTTCCGCTAGCGATCCATAGAGCGTACTGCGGAAAAACTGTCACTAGGACGTCTATTTCCTCGCTGCTTACTCGCACCGCTCCCTTGCTCACACTCAGCCACCTGTCGTGATCAATGTCACTAATGGCGCTGAGCTTCTTAGGGCCGATTTTCTTTATCAATAGTCTCGATCTATCAGCAGATCTTTCCATATAGAAAAAATTCCGAAACGCAGGCAAGGAAATAATTGCTTTTTAATAGCCGCAGGGAAATAATTTCCTCAAGGAAATAGTTTCTTTGCGGCGCTATCCAGCGCTATCCAATCAACGGCGAATCATAGCGCAGGTAGGGGCATGGAACAGGACGGAATCAAGGTTTCCGCAGCCGATCTCAGAGGCGCACCGCCGCTTCTCTTTTGGAAAGATTTCGCCAACTGGATCGGCATGGGTGATCACGAGCAAATCGTTTGGGGCTGGATCAGAAGCGGGTACATCCCGCGCTATAAGATCGGCACTCACGTCATGGTTAACGTGACGTTGCTGAATCGCCGCCTGCTGGAACAGGAGGGCATCTGATGAGCCTTCTTTCTCCGCTCAGTGCTCAGCGCGTTCGGGAAAAGCTCGCCGCTGCGCGCCTGTCGTTCCGCCTGATGCACAAGGCTCTGGGCGACGGCTTCGCAGATGCAGCGCGCCGATTTCACGAAGAAGGACGGATGGAGCTTGCCTCCGCGCGATTGACCGTCGAAGCCAACCGCGATGATGACGTTCTTCCTTCTATGCGGTGCTTGTTCTCCCTCGCCGTGATTCATCCGCGTCTGCCTACTGATCGCGAGGTGACTTCTGATGCTGTCGAAGTACGTTCGTCAACCGCACGCCCCGGACTGCGACTGCTCTGTCTGTTGGTCCCGTCGCGAACTGGCGAAGCCCGATCCCTGCCAGTCCACACGCTGCACCGAGTGCCGCCCTACGCGAGTCTTCACGGTCGTTACCACGATGGCCAAGGTCGCGGGAGTGTGGCGCTCGATCCACTCGACGTACCGGGTGGAACCGGGTTTTACCTGCGCGAAACACATGCCCGCGCTCCGTCCGCCGAAGTACTGGCACGTTGTGTACGACAGCGGCGAACCAACACCGTTTGTGCCGATCCGCGAGCCCTTCGAACTGGAGGCCTGAGCCATGCACACTGACGCCGCCTTCAGCCTTACCTTGCTGTTTGCTCTTCTCACCTGCGTTGGCTTTCCGCTGATGTGCGTGGCCCACGAAATTTCGAAGTGGGCCGACCGCCATAGCCGCATCCAGGCCAATCAGGTCCAGGGCCGCCGCACCGGCTTGTCCGAATGCGCTTTCCCGTTCGGACAAACGGAGCGCCGGGCGAAGCGCACCCTTGACCGTCCCCCGCCCTGAATAGCCTCCGCTCGGGAGTGAGGGGCAGCTTCACCGCCCCGCGCTCCTGAGCCCTCGGCGGCAAGAGCGGGATGACAAGGGCAGCGCCCTTGGTGTTTTCCCTACTCACCGCCCGCACCACCACAAAACCCAGGCACCACCACACCCGCTGAATGACGGCCACTAATGCGCCCAATTTGCAGCAGCGGGCCAACTCATGCCCGAAAAAGGCAAAGGAGCTTCACATGAACATGTTTGCGACCACTGGCGGAATCGTTGAACTGTGGGTCACTCAGACCGACACCTTCACCTCCAAAACGTCTGGCGAAATCTTCGCCAGCGTTCAGGCAATTTCGCCGATCCCCGAAGGCGCACGTGGCAATGCCCGTGGCTTCGAAATCACCCAGTACGACATCGAACCGACCCTGCTCGACGGCATCGTCTTCGAAGGCTCCCCGGTGCTCTGCAAGTTCGCCACCGTGGTGCGCCCGACCAAGGACCGCTTCGGCAACACCAAGAACACCCAGGTGCTGACCGAACTGCTCGCCACCGGCAAAGACGCCGCCGCGCCGGCACCCGCCCGCCCGGCTGCTCCGCAGGCCCAGCGCCCCACTCAACAGCCTGCCGCCGAGAAACCCGGCGACTCGGCCAAGAGCTAATTCGGGAGCGCTGCCATGACTAAGTACCTCTCCCTGTTCGCTGTGGGCCTTGCCACTGGCTACCTGTGGGGCTGGGTCGATGGCGTGGCGCGCTTCCTATGAATTTCCTCGCCTGCGACGGCAGCTGGGCGGTCAGCGCCGATGGTTCCGCCATCTGCACCGGCACCCTGCACGTCGTCACCAGCGAGGAAATGCAGAGCGAGTTCGGCTCTGCACTCACCTGGGATCAGGTCGCGGAACTGCGGGGCGAAGTCCTCACGCTGTTCTGCATCGCTTTCGGCTTCCTGGTCCTGAAACGACTGCTCAAGTAGCGAGGTAGTACCCATGAAACAGCTCAAGACCCACCTGCAAAACCGCGCTTCCGGCTACGGCCGTCGCGCTCGCCAAGCCGTGGTTGGTATCGCCGCTGTCGGCTCCACCCTGGCGGCCACCGCCTATGCCGCTGTCCCGGCAGAAGCCACCGGCGCCCTGACCACTGCCGGCGACGACACCAACACCATCGGTTGGGCCGTCTTCGCCGTGCTGGTCGCCGCCGCGGCGTTCAAGTACATGCGCCGCGCCCTGTAAGCCCACCCGGCCTAACAGCCGAAGCACCGAACCCCGCTCCGGCGGGGTTCTTTCTTCTGGAGTCCGAACAATGTCCGTTCAATGGTTCGTCCTCATCGTTACCACCGTGGCCTTCGCCGTGGTCCTGTTCGGGCGGGTCTGACCATGGGCCGTTATCTCGCACTGCTGCTGGCTCTGATCACCGGGCCAGCTCTCGCCACCGAACGGGTGAAGGTCGATCCCTTCATCAAGGCCGGCCCCGGGTACAGCGCCGCCAACGGCTCGATCACCGGCTACGTGCCCTCCAAGTCGAATGCCGATCTTCTGCTCGAAGCCGAGCGTAAGGGCTGGATGGGTAGCTCTGCGGCGAAGACCCCGGTCACCGTCAAACCTAAGGTCACCGTGCCGGTCAGCGGCATCGGTTCCAAGCTTAAGGCCGGCCTGAAGACCAATGCCGGCCAACTGGTGATGAGTGCCGCCATCTCCGGAGCCATCGCGGGAGTCGGTTGGGTGATGTCGGACGACAACACCAAGATTCAAAAGAAGGAGCCCGGCACCGCACCAGAAACCGTTAATACCACGGACGGAACCTACTACTGGAAATACGCACCCGTCTCCAACTCCGCGGCGTCCACCCCACTGGCCTCCTGCGTCATTGTGGGCACTTCGACATTTCAGCCGTTCCATGGTCACTTCGTTTCGAAGGTCAACGACACGCGGTACACCTGCGCCTACTACGACCAGTTCGACCGGCTGATGGGGCCATATAGCTTCATCGAGCGTTCCGGCACCCATTGCGCGACTGGCTACACCTGGGATGCGGTTACGGCCTCTTGCCTTTCGCCGGAGCAGAAAAAGGACCTGAGTGAGTCTGATTGGAATGCCATTGATCCGTGGATCGCCGCCCAGTCGGCGCAGTGGTTGAAGACGCTGCTGACGGATGTCTGCGGCGGCGCCTATGGCACGCTTAATCCGCAAGGTTGCTACGACGACCTGCAGAAGCAATCCAAAGCGATCATCACCGGCCCGGCCTCCGTCCAGGGGCCGAAGCAAACCACAACCGGCACCTACAACCGCCCGGACGGCACCCTCGGCAATACCTCCACCACGACCAACACCACCTACAACATCCGCTACGGCGATTCGTACTTCGACTACGACACCGTCACCACCACGACGACCTATCAGGACGGCCAGAAGACCGGTGAGCAAACCACCTCGGATGAAGGTGAGCCGCAGGAAAAGCCCGACGAAGAAAAGGACAAGGAGGATGAGGAAAAGCCCGAACGCCTCGCCTCCGGTGAGCCTTGCGACGTGCCGCTGTCCTGCTCCGGCGACGCCATCGATTGCGCAGTCCTGACCCAGGAAAAAGCCCTGCGCTGCGCCTACGAAAAGCAGAGTGACTACGAGAAGCACGAGGCCGACATCAAGGCCGCCGTCACCGGTGCCAAGTTCGAAATGGACGACAGCACCGAGATTCAAATCCCGTCCTTCATCAACCAGGGCACGCGCTTTCTCCCCGCGTCCTGCCCGGCTGACAAGACCTTCTCCCTCAGAACCAACGGCGGCCGCACCTTCGCCGTCACCTATGAGCCGCTGTGCGCGGCAGCAACAGACCTTGGCTACCTGATCGTTATCGCGGTCGGGGCTTTCTGCGTCCTGTACGTCGGGCGCTCTCTCGGAGGTGAATGATGCAATACGCCTTTATCGTCCAGATGCTCCTGATCATCGCCGTCCCCATCGTGAAGATGGTCCTGCGCGCTATCGGATTCGCCGTTGTCAGCTACGTCGGCTTCAACCTGCTGATCGATATGGCCCGAAGCTACCTGATGTCGCAGATGGGCAACGTCGCCGTGCCAATCCAGCAGATCCTCGGCCTCGCGAAGATCGATGTAGCGATCAACATGTACCTCGCGGCCGTCACCACCCGTGCGCTCATGGCGGGGTGGCTGAAGGCGCAAGACCGTCTCCGTCGGCAGGTGTGGAACCCGCCGGGCCGCGACTACATCGACGCGTAAGGGGGACCGGTCATGCTCTATATCCGCACCGGTAAGCCCGGCCACGGCAAAACCCTCAACACCATCCGCGAAGTGGATGCCAAGGCCAAAGCTGAAGGCCGCATCGTCTACTTCCACAACGTCGCCGGCCTCAAACCCGAGAAGCTGGAGGCGGCCTGGTTCGAGTTCGAGGATCCGTTCAAATGGTACGAGCTGCCCCAGGACGCCATCATCGTGGTGGATGAGGCCCAGGGTTGGTTCGGCGCCCGCGACCCGCGCAACCGGCCGCCGGAGCACATCACGCGCTTCGAAACCATGCGCCATCAGGGCCACGAAGTGCATCTGGTGACTCAGGACCCGCGTTACATCGATGTGCACCTGCGCCGCCTGTGCAATGGTCACATTCACTACTGGCGGGTCTTCAAGAGCCAGCAGCTGCTGCGCTTCGAGTCGGAAGCCGTGATCGAGGCGGTCGAGAAAAAGACCAGCTTCAAGGATGCCGACAAGACCGTCATCAAGCTCGATAAGAAGTACTTCGGGGTCTACACGAGCACCCAGGCGCAGCACCACTTCAAGTTCAAGCCGCCGAAGAAAATGGTGCTCGCGCTGGCGGTGATCATCGGCGCCGGCTTCATGGTGTATCGCGCCTTCGAGCGCTACCAGCAGGGCAGCAAGCCGGCAGAGGCGGCGGCGACCACCATCGCACCGAAGGACCAGCCCGGCATGGTCGATCAGGCCAAGTCGATGGTGGGTTCGCTGATCAGCCCCAGCGGCGGCGACGCCCCGAAGGCGGTCACCCCTGAGCAGTACATCGAGCAGCGGAAACCCCGCATCGCGGATCTGCCAGCTTCGGCCCCCGTGTACGACCAGCTCAACACCCCGGTCAGCAAGCCGCGCATCTATTGCCTGTCTACGAGCGACCCGAGGCTGGTAGAGCGCCGGCCGCCGGAGACGGTGAAGGACGGCCAGTCCTGCCAGTGCTACACACAGCAGGCGACCAAGTTCGCGACCTCCTTCGAGTTCTGCCTCAGCGTGGCGCGCAACGGCTACTTCGATCCCACGATTCCCGACCGTGGCACTGGCCCTGACGCGCGCATGGCGCAGCCGTCACCTCCGCCCCCGATCTACCCGAACACTCAGCCAGCGGTCAGCAATGAGCCCAGCGGGCCCACGGTGACGGTTATTCCCTATGAGAAAGGCAAGTTCCTGTGGTGAGCCCGCCAGGGCCGTTTTGCGGTTTGAGCCGACGTAGGAGGCCACCCGCAAACGGCCCGGCGGGGCGGGCCGACGACCCTGTAACACGTCGGATAACCCAGTTACTCATTGGATAGCATTGGATAGGTTTGAATCATGACTAAGGCAGCAGAACACCAGATTCGCGCAGTACTTCAGGAGGACGGGCAGTTCTTCGAGTCGCCCAAAGGGCGCATCTTTTTCAGCAGTAGGGCAGGGGAGTTCACCGATCTTTCCGGTGTGCGTCTGTTACGTTGCGGCGTGGATACGGTCCGGCAGCTGTACAACGGCCTGATTCGTCCCGAGGTCATGGCGATCTTCGATGAGCCGGAAGACATCGTGGAGTTCGCCGGCTACCAGTGGGCCAAGGGCCGTATTGGGCGCGATTCCGGCTACCAGTACCGGCTACAGAACGCCGATATGGGCCTGATCCTGCTGATCAAGAACCACAACGTGAAGCTCGAAAACATCGGCCCGCACCTCAAGATCGAAGTGTCCCCCCACGCTCTGGATGGCGCCGATCCGTCGATCCTGCAAGGCATGCTCGATGACCTGGCCGCAGGCGTGCTCTCAGCCTGCGAAACCAATCAATGCGCAGTGCACCTCGCCCTCGACGTGCAGGGTTGGACGCCTCCGTCTGACTTGGTGGATCGCATGCATTGCCGCTCCCGGCGTGTTCGGCAGATCAGCGGCATCGAGCGTATCGAGTTCGATGGCAACGCCTCGGTCTATGGCCGTGGTGAAACGTACATGTTCGGCTCGGCTAGCGGGCTGCAACTGTGCATCTACAACAAAACGCTCCAAGCCCGGACAACCGACAAGCTCGACTATTGGGAATGCGTTTGGGCCAACCTGAATGGCGATCCCTTCGGTGATGGTGACCCTGCTTACAACCCTCTGGAAACGGTGTGGCGTATCGAATTTCGCTTCCACCATTCGGTGGTGCAGCAGTTCTCCGAAGGATCCACGATGACCTCTGGTGAGGTGATCGGCTGCCGTACCTACGCGGGCTTGTGCCCGCATCTGCAAGGCCTTTGGGGGTACGCCTGTGAGAGCTTCCGGTTGTTGGACAGCCCGAAGGAGTTCAATCCTTTCTGGTCGCTCATCACCCTGGATACCCAGGTGCAGGTAGAGGCTGATCCGCTTATTGATCGCACCGAATACCGCCGCTACTACAAGACGGCTCAGGGCTTCTCCGGCAAGAACTGCGAGATGTTCCTGGGCCAGTTCGCCAGCCTGATTGCACGGGAGCGCGTACCACCAAAAAAAGCCTTGGAGGTCGGGCGTACTTTGCCCTTTTGGCACGTGATCGAGGATCACTACACCGCCAAGGGCTACAGCACTCGCGACCTCGAAAGACACATCATTGGACTCATAAATGATCGGTACCTGAAGCGGGGGTACGCGATCTGATGGCGATCACTAAGCTGGAGGATGGCCGTTGGTTCGTCGACGTCGAACCCATCAAGGGGAAACGCTTCCGCAAGCGGTTCAAGACCAAGGGCGAGGCTCAACGCTTCGAAGCTTCAGTGCGCGCGAAGCTGGCAGTCACGCCAGAGTGGAATCCCAGGCCGAAGGACACGCGCCGACTGTCTCAACTCATAGAGCGTTGGTACGAGCTGCACGGGCATGCGATCACCAGCGGGAGACGTCGCAAGAACATGCTGCTGTTCATTGCTGCGAAGCTGGGCAATCCCATCGCTCAGACTTTTACCGTCTCAGACTTGGTGGCACTGCGTAAGGCGGAACTGGAGGAGGGGGCGCTCCCGCGCTCGATCAACGTGAGGTATTCGTACCTCAAGTCGATCTATACCGAGCTGCGCCGACTCGGAGACATCGACTATTCCAATCCCCTGGACACGTTGAAGCCCCTCAAGCCTCAGCAGGAGGTGGTGTCATTCCTGTCGAAAGCTCAGGTCGCGACCCTGGTGTCTGCACTGCGGGCCTACTCAACCTTTCCGCACCTGGCGCTGATATCAGAGATCTGCTTGGCGACGGGAGCGAGATGGTCCGAGGCTCAACGTCTGACTTGGCCGATGGTTCGTGCCGGCTGTGTGGTATTCGCCAACACCAAGTCCAAGCGAGTGCGGACGGTACCCATCTCCCAGGAGCTGCAAGACCGTCTTGAGGCCTACTTCGCCAAGAAAGACCGTTTCCCGTTCTGCCGGGAGGCATTCGCCCGCATGGTGAAACGCTGCAATATCGTGCTGCCGCGTGGTCAATGCACCCACGTCCTGCGCCACACCTTCGCATCTCATTTCATGATGAACGGCGGAAACATCCTGGCGCTGAAGGAGATTCTTGGACACACGTCGCTGAACATGACGATGCGATACGCTCATTTGTCGCCGGAGTACTTACAGGACGCAGTTCGGCTCAACCCATTGTCGATGTACGAAGGGGAGTCGATACCCTGAGCTGGGGGGTGAGTGATGCACGGCTCGTGGCCAGAGGCGTCTGCCGTTCTCCTCATTATGTTTCTGTGACAGGAAATAGCTTGCCCTTTGGGGGAAAAGGGAGGATCACTGCCTCATCCCTCCTGTTTAGGGTGGGCTTTCTGGACATCGTTGTGAAAATCCAAAACTGTAGTGCCGATGATCGGGTGATTTTGATCGTGGAGGATGAAGCAACCCTGGCATTTCTTATTCAGTTAGTGATGGAAGAGGTTGGAATTTCAGCCTTAATGTTTGGAGCGGCAGAGGACGCTCTTGAAGTATTGAGACAGGGAAAACATAATGTTCAGTTGATTTTGACTGATGTAAATCTTGCTGGAGAAATGAATGGGGTTGGATTCTCGGTGCTTTTAGCCTGCGAGTTTCCTGCTCTGCCAGTAATACTGATGTCTGCTGTTCCTCAGCTCGATGCCCCAGTAGATAGATTGTTTCTGCAAAAGCCGATTGCGATGGATGCGCTCATCAGTGCAGTGAAATCCAGTATGGCCGGATGAATGGGGATTTCATCGGTTTTATTTTATGTGAGCGGCTGTAATTTCTAGGTGTATCGACAAGCAAAAAGCCCCGCATTTGCGGGGCTTTTGATTAGTGCAGAAGCTACATCGCTTGCACTTGGTCAGCCTGGGGGCCCTTGGCACCTGAGGTCACATAGAAGCTAACGCGCTGGCCTTCGTCCAGGGTTTTGTAACCGGAGCTTTCAATCGCTCGGAAGTGAACAAAAACGTCCGCGCCGCTTTCGGGGGTAATAAAGCCAAACCCTTTTTCAGGGTTAAACCATTTAACGGTGCCAGTTTGACGAGTAGTCATAATGAATCTCCAAAAAGTTCATGCTATGCAAAATGCGATGCATGACTGGATGCGAAGTGAAGAGGGGCCGCAAAGATGGAGAATCACGAAGATAAGTCATCGAACGGTGCCGCTAAACCGAGCAGGCAGGTGGTCACCATACAGGCTTTGCAGGGAATAGATAGGTAAATTTCAGGGAATTGAAGATATCTGTCAGGCGGTCAGGTATGAATGCGATATTTGCGTATAGTAGATCGGTAGCTGCCGGCTCGGTGGCTCCTCACCTCAGGTGAAGTTATGTCCGATTCAGAGACGAAAGCCGCACGTTTGGAGCTGGATAAGAAAATCTCAGCATTTCTTTCCAAGGGTGGAGAAATTCAGGAAATTCCTGCCGGGAGGTACGGTCGCAAAGAGCCATTCAAGCGATCCGAGTGGACCATAAGCAAGAAGAATCCGCAGGAATAGGCCCTTAAGGCTTGAAAAGGCCGTGCCCGGCTATGTGGTTTGCTTGGTCGTCCCGTAAGTCTGCATTGATCTGGGAAGCTGCCATTGGTTTGCAGGCGTCTTTTGTTGTTTTCGACACTCTTTCGACACCTCAGAATGGCTGGTGGGAAAAATCCTTTGGGATCAGTGGCTTGAAGGGGCAGTGTCCGCCCTGGGCGATTTGCGCGTAAAATGACCGGCTTTTCGTCTCGCCCTTTGGATTCCAGAGCACCATGGCCAGCACTCTTTCGGTCAACCAGAACAAACTGCAGAAACGCCTGCGCCGCCAGGTTGGCGAAGCGGTCACCGACTTCAACATGATCGAGGACGGTGACAAGGTGATGGTCTGCCTGTCCGGCGGCAAGGACAGCTACACCCTGCTGGACATCTTGCTGTACCTGCAGAAGGTGGCGCCGATCCAGTTCGAGATCGTCGCGGTGAACATGGACCAGAAGCAGCCGGGCTTTCCCGAGCATGTACTGCCGGCTTACCTGGAGTCCATCGGGGTGCAGTACCACATTATCGAGAAGGACACCTACTCGGTGGTGAAGGAGAAGATCCCGGAGGGCAAGACCACCTGCTCGCTGTGCTCGCGCCTGCGTCGGGGCACTCTTTATACCTATGCCGATGAGATCGGCGCGACCAAGATGGCGCTGGGGCACCACCGCGACGATATCCTGGAAACCTTCTTCCTTAATATGTTCTACGGCGGCACCCTCAAGGCGATGCCGCCCAAGCTGCTGTCCGACGACGGCCGCAATGTGGTGATCCGCCCGCTGGCGTACTGCAACGAGAAGGATATCGAGGCCTACTCGGTGCTCAAGGAGTTCCCGATCATTCCGTGCAACCTGTGTGGCTCGCAGGAGAACCTGCAGCGCCAGGTGGTCAAGGAGATGCTGCTGGACTGGGAGCGCAAGTCTCCGGGCCGTACCGAAATCATGTTCCGCGCCCTGCAGAACGTGGTGCCGTCGCAACTGGCCGACCGCAACCTGTTCGACTTCAACAGCCTGCGCATCGACGAGACCGCCACCCCGCGCTTCCTCGACGTGATGAACCTGTAACACCCAGCAAGGACGCCCGATGCGCGATTACCAGTGGCTGTATGAGTTCTGCCTGAACCGCTTCGGCTCCGTCGAGGCCCTGGAGGCCCGCTTGCCCCACGCCAGGTCCGCGGCCGAGCTGGAGGCAGTCGGCGACGATCGCTATCTGTCGCTGATCAGCCTGCGCATCTTCCGCGCGGGGCTCAAGCACAGCCTGGTGGATGCCAAGTGGCCCGCCTTCGAGGAGGTCTTCTTCGGCTTCGACCCGGAGAAGGTCGTGTTGATGGGCGGCGAGCGCCTGGAAAACCTGATGCAGGATGCGCGGCTGATCCGCCATCTGGGCAAGCTGAAAAGCGTGCCGCGCAATGCCCAGTTCGTCCTGGACATTGCTCGCGAGTACGGCAGCTTCGGCAGGCTGCTGGCGGATTGGCCGTCGAGCGACATTATTGGTCTGTGGCGACTGCTGGCCAAGCGCGGCAACCAGTTGGGCGGCATGTCCGCACCGCGTTTCCTGCGCATGGCGGGCAAGGACACCTTTGTCCTCAGCGACGACGTGGTCGCGGCACTCAAGGCCCAGGAAATTGTCGACAAGGCGCCGACCAGCCAGAAAGACCAGGCACTGGTCCAGGCGGCCTTCAATACCTGGCAGGAACAAAGCGGTCGTCCGCTGTGCCACATCTCTATGATGTTGTCGTATACCGTCAACCACTGAAGCGCGGCCCGGCCGCGGAGGGCGCATGGATTCGGCGATCGAACGCACTGGCGCGGCACTGGCGCGCGCCGACCGCATCCTGGTGATTACCGGCGCCGGGCTCTCCGCCGATTCCGGCATGCCTACCTATCGTGGCCTGGGTGGTCTGTACAACGGTCGCACTGAAGAGGGAATACCCATCGAGGTGGCGATCTCCGGCCCGATGCTGCAGAAGGACCCCGCGCTTTGCTGGAAGTACCTGGCCGAACTGGGCAAGGCCTGCCTGAATGCGCACCCCAATGCTGGCCACGACGCGATCGCAGAGCTGCAGCGGCGCAAGTCGGAATGCTGGGTGCTGACCCAGAACATCGATGGCTTTCACCTTTGCGCTGGCTCACCGCCGGAACGATTGATCGAGATCCACGGCCAACTGGCGCCGCTGTATTGCCAGTCGTGCGGATTGGAAAGTGACGAGCTGGCTGGGCACCTGGGCGGCCCGTTGCCGCCGAAATGCGCTCGCTGCGCAGGCGTATTGCGGCCGCCTGTGGTGCTGTTCGAGGAGATGCTGCCGGAAGAAGCAATCGACACGCTGTATGCGCAATTGCGCAAGGGTTTCGATGCTGTGCTGCTGGTGGGGACCACCGCGAGCTTCCCCTACATCATCGAGCCGGTGCTGCGTACACGGGAGGCGGGAGGCTTCACCGCTGAGGTGAATCCGGGCCTGACTGACCTCAGTTCGGTGGTCGAAGAAAGAATGGTGGGTCGAGCCTTAGACATTATGCCGCGCCTGCTGGGTCACATTCCGCGATAAAAAACTTGCATTACCCCCATTGAGCGGGCAAATTAGCCTGCTATTAAATGGAACTAATGAGACACGGTCGTGCCCATGCTTAAACGCTTCGCACCCCTCGTGCCCATGAGTTTCGTTCTGCTGCTGGCAGCTTGTGCCAGCCATTCGCCGGAATCGCAGCCGAACCAGGTCGCTTCAGCGCCTGCCACTCGAGCCGCTCTCCAGGTCAATCAGCACAACATAGTGCTGATGAATGAGTCGCAGGACGAGGGGGCCAAAAACGATAACGGCAGTTCGACTGCCCATGTATCCGACATTCTGGACCGCGCGTTCTCGCTGATCGGCACGCCGTACCGCTTTGGCGGGAAATCCGAGCGGACCGGCTTCGATTGCAGTGGCTTCGTGGGCTATCTGTTCCGCGAAGAAGCGGGCATCAGCCTGCCGCGCTCCACGCGCGAGATGATCAATATGGATGTCCCGCTGGTCTCGAAAGAAGACCTGCAGCCGGGCGACCTGATCTTCTTCAACAATCGTGGTCGCGGTCGGGTCAGCCACGCCGGTATCTATATCGGTGATGGACAATTCATCCACTCCGCCAGCCGCCGTGGCGGTGGTGTACGGGTGGATCGCCTGGACGAAAGCTACTGGCGCCTGAGCTTCATGGAAGCCAAGCGCGTGCTCGAGCCCGGCTACGAGCCGAAGACGGCGACCCGCTAAACTTAAAGTTTTACTTTAAGTATTGCGCTCAACTCGCTGTTGGTACAAAGTGATGGCACTCCTGGATGGGATGCCATCATATGCTCGTTATTCAGCGCATCATTCTTCTCGCTGCTCTCGCCTCGCTGGCTGCCTGCGCCAGCCGCACTCCGCCGTCGCCGCCTCCCGTGGTGAACGCGCCCGCCGCTCCCGTCTACAACACCCAGGCTGCTGACGATGTCCTGATCCGTGCCATTGGCCTGGTCGGTACGCCTTATCGCTGGGGCGGCAATACGCCCGACGGCGGTTTCGATTGCAGCGGCCTGATCGGCTACGTCTACCGCGACGCCACCGGCCTGATGCTGCCGCGCTCCACTCGCGAGATGATTTCATTGCGCGCGCCTACCGTTGGCCGCGAGTCCCTGCAGAGCGGCGACCTGGTGTTCTTCGCCACCAGCGGTGGACGTGGCGTCAGCCATGCGGGTATCTATGTCGGGGAAGGGCGCTTCGTTCATGCGCCCAGAACGGGCGGGACCGTACGCCTGGACAGCCTCGACAGCGCCTATTGGCAGAAAGCCTTCCTGGAAGCCAAGCGCGTCCTCGCCGTCCAGAGTCTCGCCCTCCATCCCTGATCCTCAGGAGGGCCCATGACCACCCGCACCTTGAACCTCGACGATGCGCTCTACCAGTATCTGCTCGACGTATCCCTGCGAGATTCGCCCGTCAAGGCACGCCTGCGTGCGGAGACCGCCAACCTGCCCATGTCCCGCTGGCAAGTCGCCCCGGAGCAGGGTCAATTTCTCGCCCTGCTGGTCCGACTGACCGGCGCGAAACGCATCCTCGAAATCGGCACCTTTACCGGCTACAGCGCCCTGTGCATGGCTGAGGCCTTGCCTGAGGGCGGCCATATTCTGTGTTGCGATCTTCCTGGCGAGTACAACGACATCGCCCGAGGTTACTGGCGTGACGCGGGTGTCGATTCGCGTATCGAACTGCGCCTCGGGCCCGCCTTGGCGGCACTGGAAGCCTTGGTCGCCGGCGATCAGCGCGGCAGTTTCGACCTGATTTTCATCGATGCCGACAAGGCCAACTATCCCGTTTACCTCGAGCATGCCCTGACCCTGCTGCGTGAAGGCGGCCTAGTTGTCTTCGACAATGTGCTGTGGAGCGGGCGGGTGCTCGAAGCTAATCCCGAGAGCGCGGACACTCGGGCGATACAACAGCTCAACCTGGCATTGAAGACAGACGAGAGGGTGGATTATTCGTTGGTTCCTATTGGCGATGGCATGAGTCTGTGCCGAAAAAGTGCAAAATGATGCTGCAATCGCTACTGGTCTGGGTTTCGAAAACGTCAAAACTTCGGTATGTCTAATTTGTTTCGCTTGGACTCGGCCAGGTTGTTTCTTTCAAAACGTAGATATATTGGCTCGAAAGTAAGATGGTAGGTAATAAGCGTGAGTAGAGCTAAAGGCGCCGAAGTGAGGGTTGCCCGCCATTGCCTGAGAGAGGCACTTCCGGGGGCGTTGCTGCTGTCAATATTTGCCTTCCTTATGCAATGGAAGTTCGGATTTGGTTGGGCAGATGAGGGATTGCTCTGGTACGGCTCGCAAAGGGTTGCACTGGGAGATATTCCGTTGCTGGATTTCTTCAGCTACGACCCTGCGCGCTATTACTGGAATGCGATGATTTTTCGCCTGGCTGGCGATGATGGGCTGTTCACCTTGTTGCTGTCCTGTTCGCTGTTTGGTGCGCTGGGCCTCGCGGCAGCCTGGTATGCCTTATGTCGTGCGCGCATCCCTGCACTCTGGAGATTAAGTTGCGTGCTGGTTCTGCTAGTGGGGCTTGGTTTTCCTAGGCACAAGATATTTGAGCAAAGCTTGTCATTGATCCTGGTTTGCGTTGTATTCGAGACGCTGCTCAAGCCGGAATCGGCCAAACGCTGGATGTTGTTCGGTCTGGCAACAGGGGTTGCAGCCATATTTGGCAGGAACCATGGCGTGTTCTTTGTTGCTGCGGCGATCCTGACCGGAGCCTACCTCGTAGGTATTGGGAGAAAGAACCTCTTCTTCATGGGCTTCCGCAGTTTTTCTGCTGGAGTTATTGTCGGATATCTCCCCATGATTTTGCTTTTCCTTGGCAATGTGGAGTTTCGTAAAGTCTTCGTTGACTCGGTGCTTTTAACTTCGCAATGGCAGTTACCATTGCCCATTCCGTTTCCCTGGCGCCTGGACTGGCACCGTGCATTGACCCTTGAGCAACTACAAGCCATTGCGGTTGGACTTCTCTGCCTTTTGGTGCCCGCCCTCTACGTCACCGGCGGCCTACTGCTTCCAGCCAATGGATCGGTCATCGCTCGGCATGTGCCGGAGCGATTGCTCCTCGGGGCTGCAAGCATTGCTGGCCTACCCTATCTACATCAGGCTTTCGATAGGGCCGACTTCGGGCATATCGCGCAATCTATTCTGCCGGTAGTTCCGGTCATGTTCGTACTGTTTCACCTGTCGTTGCGACAGCCCGGATGGCGAAGGCTGGCGCCTGTCCTGTCAGTTGGGGGGGCAGTGGTAGTGCTTTTGGCCTGGATACCGTCGGAACCGATCGTACAGATGCTCCGCGCGCAAAAGGCCAATCTGCAAAGCGTACAGCCGTTGTCGATGGGCAATAAGACATTTCTACTCTACCGCTCACAAGCCGATTTTCTGGAGACAGTAAGGACAATCGCCGCAAAATGTTCCCTGAAGGATGGCGAGTTCATGGCTGCGCCCAGTTTTCCTGGGCTGTACGCTTTCCTGAGGCTGAAAGCGCCTTTTTGGGAGATGTACTATCTCTATGAGCGCGCACCAGAGTTCCAGCGTAAGCACATCGCGGCGATAGGCAATACGCAACTGATCCTTCTTGCACCGGAAAATACAGTCGATTACCTCGAGCGGCTAAAACTCGCCAATACCTATGGGTTGTTGCTCACACATATCAGAGAGCACTATCAGGAGCTTTCTATTCCTACCTTGCCGGCGGGTACCGTGTTATTCGCAAAGCCCGGCTCGTGCGTCGCAACGCTGGAAGTGCAGCGCTGATTCGTCGCTCTGGAAAGAATGTAAAAAGGCACGCCAACCGGCGTGCCTTTTCGTTTCCAGCGCCTGATCAGGCGACATCCACCAGGATCACTTCGCTGTCTTCCAGCGCAGTGACCTTCACCACAGCCTCATCGGCAATGGCGGCGCCGTCGCGGGCCAGCAGTTCGATGCCGTTGACCTCTACCTTGCCCATGGCTGGCACCAAGTAGCCGCGGCGACCGCCCAGTTCGTACTCGGCGGTCTGGCCGGCCTTCAGGGTGGCGGCGACCAGGCGGCCTTCGGCGCGGATGCGCAGGGCGTCGGCGTCATTCTCATAGCCGCTGGCCAGGGTCACGAAGCGCCCGGCGCGGTCGCCCTTGGGGAAGGGCTTGGCGCCCCAGGACGGTGTGCCGCCGCGTACCGAGGGGATGATCCAGATCTGGAAGATCTTGGTGACATCCTTTTCCAGGTTGTACTCGGAGTGCACGATCCCGGAACCCGCGCTCATCACCTGCACGTCGCCCGCTTCGGTACGGCCCTTGTTACCCAGGCTGTCCTGGTGGGTGATCGCACCCTGGCGAACGTAGGTGATGATTTCCATCTCGCGGTGCGGGTGCGGCGGGAAGCCGGTGCCGGCGGCGATTTCGTCATCGTTCCAGACGCGGAGGTTGCCCCAGTCCATACGCTCGGGGTCGTAGTACTCGGCGAAGGAGAAGTGGTGCTTGGCGTTGAGCCAGCCGTGGTTGGCGCCGCCGAGTTGCTGGAAGGGTCTGCGTTCGATCATGACTTAGTCCTCGTGGGGCACGGCTGGCCGGTGGGCCAGTCCGCGCGGTTCATGGGACTATCTTCTCGCGCAGATGATCGATAAAAAAGCGCAAATATCGGCGGATATTGATCGAATAAATTGATTCTACTCCGCGGTGCGTTTCTCGCCTTGATCAAGGAATTTGCTGAGGAACTGGCGGGTACGCTCTTCCTTTGGCTGGGCGAACAGCGCCCTGGCATCGCCCTGTTCGACGATCACGCCCTTGTCGATGAAGATCGCGCGGTTCGCGACATCGCGGGCGAAGCTCATCTCGTGGGTGACGATGACCATGGTGCGTTTTTCCTGGGCCAAGCCGCGGATTGTCGCGAGGACCTCACCGACCAGTTCCGGGTCCAGCGCCGAGGTGGGCTCGTCGAACAGGATCACGTCCGGCTGCATGGCCAGCGCGCGGGCGATGGCGACGCGCTGCTGCTGACCGCCGGAGAGACGCTTGGGATACGAATCCTCCTTGCCGGCCAGCCCGACCTTCGCCAGCAACTGGCGGGCGCGCTCGATGGCCTGGGCGCGCGGCTCCTTCTTCACGATGATCGGACCTTCCACCACGTTCTCCAGCGCGGTGCGGTGGGGGAACAGGTTGAAGTTCTGGAAAACGAAGCCCACATGCTGGCGCAGCTTGCGGATCAGCCCCTGCTGGCCGCTGAGGGGGCGGGAGGCATCGATGCGGATGTCGCCGACCTGGATGGTCCCGCCGTTGGGCACCTCCAGCAGGTTCAGGCAGCGCAGCAGGGTGGTCTTGCCCGAGCCGCTGGGGCCGATGATCGCGACCACTTCGCCGGCCTCGACGGTCAGGTCGATGCCCTTGAGCACCTCCTGGCCGCGGAACTGCTTGGTCAGCTGGCGAACTTCGATCATGCGTCGTGCTCCTGGTCGTGGCGGTTGACCCGGTCTTCCAGGCGATTCTGCAGGTGCGACAGGATGCTCGCGAGGATCCAGTAGATGAGTGCCGCGGCGAGGTACATGGTGAACACCTCGAAGGTGCGCGCGGTGATCAGCTGGGCCTGGCGGAACAGTTCCGGGACCTGGATGGTGGCGGCCAGGGCGGTGTCCTTGACCAGCGAAATGAAGCTGTTGCCCAGCGGTGGCAAGGCGGTGCGCGCGGCCTGCGGCAGGATCACCCGGCGCAGGGTTTCGGCGCGGGTCATGCCGATACTGGCCGCCGCTTCCCATTGGCCCCTGTCGATGGAGCCGATGGCAGCGCGGAGGATTTCGCAGACATAGGCAGCCATGTTCAGCGAGAAGCCGATCAGCGCCGCCGGCAGCGGGTCGAGTTCGATACCGGCCTGGGGCAGGCCGTAATAGATCATGAAGAGCTGGACCAGCAACGGCGTGCCGCGGAAGAACGACACGTAGATGCGCGCGATCCAGCGCACGGGAGTGAATCCGTACAGGCGCATCAGCGCCAGTACGAATCCGAGCAGCAGTCCGAAGAACATGCCGCCAACGCTGAGGACTACCGTAAAGACCGCGCCCTTCAACAGGAAGGGCGCGGAATCCAGCGCTAGCTGCAGGCTTTCATCGATCATTGGGTGACGTCAGCCTGGAACCATTTCTCCGAGAGTTTTTTCAACGTGCCGTCGGCCCTGAATTTCTCGATGGCCTTGTTCAGTGCGGCAAGCAGTTCCGGGTTGCCTTTGCGCAGGGCAATGCCGGCTTCCTGGCGAGCGAAGGGCGCGCCGGCCAGCGCCATGGCGCCCTTGGTCTTGTTGACCATGTCGAAGGCCGCCAGGCGGTCCACCAGGATCACATCGATGCGGCCGCTGCGCAGGTCCTGGAACTTGGTCGGGTCGTCCTCGTAGGTGCGCACGTCAGCCTGCGGCACGTGCTCGCGCAGCCACTGTTCATAGTTGGTGCCCAGGCCCACGCCGACCTTCACGCCGGCCAGTTTTTCCGGTGCGTCGTACTTGCCTTCGTCACCCTTGCGCACCAGCGCCTGGATGCCGGAAACGGTGTAGGCGTCGGAGAAGTCGTACTTCTTCTTGCGCTCCTCGGAGATGGTCACCTGGTTGATCACCAGGTCCAGGCGCTTGGATTCCAGCGCGGCGAGGATGCCGTCCCACTTGGTCGGCTGCAGCTTGGCGGTAGCGCCCAGTTCCTTGGCGATCAGGTTGGAGAAGTCCACTTCGAAACCGGCCAGCTTGCCGTTCTCGTCCTGGAAACTGAAGGGTGGGTAGGTGCCTTCCAGGCCTACGCGGACTTCGCCCTTGGACTTGATCTGGGCGAGCAGGTCGTCGGCGGCCTGGGCCTGGCCGAAGAGGCTGGCGCCGAGGGTGAGGGTCAGGCTGGCAAGCAGGAAATGACGTCGCAGTGCGGAGAAGGTCATGGTGGTCCCCGTTTTTGGTGTTTTAAGCAGGTTAGTCAACGCGTGGCGACTATATGGGCAGAATTGTTATGCAATAAAATAATAAAAAATTACATACCTAGTTCTGATTGTTATGTAAGTCAATTCGCTGAGTGATAGGCGAAGAGTGCCGGTGAGCCACCTGTGTGCAGGAACAGGATCGGCCCGACGTTCTCGAATCGATCACGGCGGATGCCATCGAGCAATCCGGCCATTGCCTTGCCGGTGTATACCGGATCCAGCAGCAGCCCTTCGTGGCTCGCGAGCAGGCGCACCGCCTCCAGCGTACCGGCGTTGGGTTCGCCGTAGCGTGGGCCGAAATACTCGTCCCACAGTTGCACTTTCGGCATTACCGGGGCGTCGTTGCCGAGCAGCTCCAGCGTGCGCTCGACCAGTCCCTCGACCTTTGGCCGCTGCGCCGCGTCGCTGCGCGAGACAGTGACGCCGATGACGTCCAATTGCGGCAGGGCCTCGGCCAGCGCGATGGCCAGGCCCGCATGGGTGCCCGCGCTACCGGAGGCAAGCACCACGGCGGAGAAATCCTGTCCGCCGGTGCGAATCTGTTCCGCCAATTCCAGCCCGGCGCGTACGTAGCCGAGGGCTCCCAGCGCGTTGGAGCCGCCAATCGGCACGAGGTAGGGTTTGCGGCCTTCGCGGCGCAGGCGCTCGCCGGTCTCTGCCAGCAGCTCGTCCGCGGTATCGAGATTGGGTACGAGTTCGACTTCGGTGCCGAACAGGTCCAGCAACAGGCGGTTGCCGTTGCTCAGGTAATTGCGGTCATCGGTGCCGATGGGGTTTTCCAGCAGGGCGACGCAGCGCAGGCCGAGCTTCGCCGCCACGGCGGCGGTCTGGCGTACATGGTTGGACTGGATCGCGCCAGCGGTGACCAGCGTATCGGCGCCGGCCTTCAGGGCGTCCGCGGCGAGAAACTCCAGTTTGCGCACCTTGTTGCCGCCCAGGGCGAAGGGCGTGGCGTCGTCGCGCTTCACGTACAGCTCGCGGCCCAGATGCGCGGACAGCCGTTCCAGCTTGTCCAGCGGTGTCGGGCCGCCAGCCAGGTCGAGACGGGAAAAGCGGGCGAGGGCTTCGCGCAGGGCGCTCATGGAGGAATCTCGGTGTGGCAGTGGGGATGCGTCACGATAGAGCGCGCGAGGGCCCGCTGCAATGTGGCCGGCGGACGCGTGACGCCGCCTTGCACGGCAATGTCGCGCGATGATCATCCTTATCGCCGTGGGAATCTCCGGAGGCTGTGAATCAATGTGCGGACAGCGGCGCGGCGAACCGCTACGCTCCACGCTCAGATCCGGAATCACTAACCGGGCGATAACGAAAACAGGAAAACCAGGGCGGGAAATCCGATGACTTCAGCAGTACCTTCACGCGCTTCGCTGCATCGCTGGACACTGCAGCTGCTTGGTGCACTGGCCCTTGTGCTGGGGCTGAGCAGCCCGGCGCTGGCCGACCGCGTGATTCCCTCGGGGATGATGGTGGGGTATGTCGACAGCGCGGTATATCCGGTCATCACCCTGAAGCGACCCAAGCCCAGCCTGCTGCGCCGGGTGATCACTCTCGGGCTGTACCAGAAGACCGTCAGTTATCCGCTGTCGGTCTCCATCCGTATCCGTGACGAGGACAACCGCTTCATGGTCTACGGGCAACTGCCGAAAATTACCGGCAAGTTCGTCGGCATCAAGGTGGGCCTGGACAGCCGGATCAGCCAGATCTGGGTGCTGACCGAAGCCGAAGCAATCGAGTACGTCCACCGGCCTGACACGCTGTTCCCGCCGAGCTGACGGCCCCGCGCCCGCCGCTCGTGCGGTGGGCAGCCGGAACGGGCCGAGATCGGCTATCATGTGCGCCGTTTCGAACCTTTCAGAACCGGTCTACCCATGACGTCCTCTCAGCAGCCGCCCCGCGACGACAGCGCCGACAACGCGCAGGAACAACCCAAACTCTCCCTGGCCGAGCTGGCCAAGGCCGCACTTGCCGCGCAGCAGCAGGCGAAAACCGCCTACCAGCATCGCAAGCCTCACGACCAGGCCGAGTACCGTCCGCCGCACCCTCGCGGCTCGCGTCGCTCGATGGGCAAGCGCTGATCCAGCCTCTCGTCTGAAACACCTTCAGCCAGCACTCTTGCGGGGGCGCTGGCTGAACTGCGGCGACCGGCCTCGGTCGTATCCGCATCGGCCTTGCCATGCTGGCTGGCCATTCCCGCTATCGCGAACCCGTCACGGATAGACACCCCGCGCAGCCCTCAGCTCGGCATCAGGGAGCGCCTCGCGTCCAAGGAGAATCCATGAAAGTCCTCGTACCCATCCTTTCCCTGCTGGCGCTCGCCGGCTGCATCACCATGACCGGCAACTACGAAGTCAGCGCCCATGACGAGTCCGGCAAGGCCCTGAGCAACGGCAAGTTCCTCGCCCACGGCAGCGGTATCTACACCGTGCGCAACTCCCTCTGCTCGGTCTACCCGAAGGCCATCGTCACCATCACGGACGTGGAAACGGACCAGGAGCTGGAGGGGGAAAGCCCCTACCACTGCCGCTGAGTCCGCAGGCCCGCTCGGTCGGATCAGAGCGCGGATTGCTCGTGCTTGTGCGGTGAACCGGTGCGGATCTGGCCGAGGACCTGCTCGACGAAGATCGGCTGGAACATCGGCACCAGCAGCCGATTGCCGAATTCGCTCAAATGGTCGTCGTCGTAGTACATCGGCCGGCCGTGGCGGCTTGCCGCACACTGCTGGTCATCGCACAGGTAAGGCGCCGGATCGAGTACATGCGCACCGCATTGCTGATGGGCGGCGTCCTGTACCTGGCTGACGAACGCGTTGCGCTGCCGGTAGGCCTCGCGGCTGACGGATAGCTTGCGCTCGCGCTTGAGCAGCATCGCCCGGCCCATGGCTTCGGGCACCCGCACACCCATTTCCGGCGTCGGACGAACCAGGTAAAGCGGATGGTTCGCCGCCAGCTCGCAGGCGGTGGCGACATAGTGCTGGCGGTACTGTGCCAGCAGCGCTTCGCTCGGCTTGTCCGCGGGTTCGGTGAAGTACAGCTTCGGCTTGTTCGGCGTCTCGTCCGCCTCGCCGCGCAGCCCGCCGAAGAGGTAGTAGGAAGCGCGGTTGATCACTATCACCGGCGTGCCCGGGAGCAGGCTCGCCTGGCGCTCGCGGATACGTCCCAGAATCTTCTGGCAGATATCCTGTTTGGGCGTGTCCAGTTGCGCGCCGAAGATGATCGGACAGCCGCTGGTGCCGATGAACAATACGCCGTCGTCCGCCGAGGAAAGGCTGGCGACAATGGCGTTCACCGTCGCCTGGGCGTGGCTGTCGCCCAGGACAATGGCGCGGGTGTTCGGGCCGCCGTACTGGCACTCGGTCTTGGCATCGCACTCGTCCAGGCGCGGGTTGCGGTTGTCGCGCTCCTCGTCCACACGCTGCACCGCCTCGGGCAGGCGATGCTCGAAGTCTGCCTTGCGCACCACCTTCGCCGGCCCCATGACCGTCATCATCGCCACCACCACCACCGCTGTGGCGGTCACGGGGCGAAGCATGCCGAGCCGGCGTCCGCTGGGCTGTTCCACCCAGTGATAGGAGAGGTGGCCCAGTATCAGCGTCACCAGCAGGCCGACGGCTATCGCCTGTGGTTGGCCTGCCAGCTCCAGGTACGCCAGCGACACCACCACCGGCCAGTGCCAGAGGTAGATCGAGTAGGAGCGCGTCCCCAGCCACTGGGCGGCGCCATTGGCTGTGAGCCAGGCGTCGTCCCGGCGGGCCAGCAGCACCAGTGCGGCGCCGCTCACGGGTATCAGGCTCAGCAGGCCGGGCCAGGCCATATCGGGCGTGATGAGCAACAGCGAGCCGATGATCAAGGCCATGCCGGCGCGCTCTATCCAGATAGCCCGGAGCGCGCCGGGCTGCCAGCGTGCCTGGATGAGGAAGACGATCCCGCCGGCCAGCAGCTCCCAGGCGCGAGTGGGGAAGAAGTAGAACGCCTGCGAGGGGTTCCGGGCTGCCAGGGCGACGCAGTAGGCCAGCGAGGCCAGAGCCAGAGCGCCCAGCAGGAGCAGCATCCAGCGGCGCCCGCCAAGCCAGCGCCACGCGGCAACCAGCACCAGCGGGAAGAGCAGGTAGAACTGCCACTCCACTGACAGCGACCAGGTGTGCAGCAGCCATTTGTCATGGGAGGCCACGTCGAAGTAACCGGCTTCCTTCATGAACATCCGGTTGGAGGTGAACAGCACGCTGCCCCAGACGTGCTTGCCCAGCCGCTGGTAGTCCGACGGCAGCAGGAAGAACCAGCCCAGCGCCAGCAGAACCGCGCACAGCACCAGCAGCGCCGGAAGGATGCGGCGCGCGCGAGCCAGGTAGAAGTTCCAGAAGGAGAAGCCGCTCGGAGCGGCGATGGCGCCGAGGATGATGCCGGTCATCAGGTAGCCGGAGATGACGAAGAACACGTCCACGCCGACGAAGCCGCCGCTGAAGCCACTGATACCGAAGTGATACAAGACCACCGCGACAACTGCCCAGGCCCGCAGGCCATTGATGTCGTGGCGGAAACTGCCTGCGCTGCGCACGAAGGTTCCTCGAACTGCCATTCGGGTGCCGCCAGCCCGGCGGCACCACGCGAGAAAAATGAAAATCGGCTTCGGCCTGGCCGAAGCGCGCCGCAATGTATCTTGCTTGATACGGAAATGCCATTAGCGGAGGGGGAATGTTCCGCCAAGGGTTGTGCAAAATTTGTACAAAATATGAGCGAATTTTGTGAGGGAAGGTTCCATGGGAATGGCGGCGAGGATGGGAATGAAAAAAGCCGGCATTCGCCGGCTTTTCATCAGGGGGCCGAGGGAGGTGACAATCGTTGCGCCTGCCCCTGCTGCAACGTCCACTCCACCACCTGCGCGGACAGCTGGTCGGCGGCCTTGCCGAAGGCGCTGACCACCTCGGGGACCTGCTTGCCGTCCACCGGCTGGGTGACCTCGAAGGTGCGCGAGGCGACGATGCGCTGGCCGAGGGTGCGCACCAGGCGGGCGTCATAGCGGATGTGGATCACCGGCTTGCCGTTCTGGTACTCGCTCTGGAAGGCGCGCAGTTCGCCGGTCAGGTCGAGGTCGGCCTGCAGGCTGGCTTCGTCGCTGCTCAGCGCTTGCACGCTGCCGTTGGCGGTGAAGGCGTCGAGCAGGCGATCACGCAGCAGGCCGGGGGCGCGGTTGCTCCAGCGCGCGCCCTGGTAGCTGCTCAACTGGTTGCCCTGCGGGACGACGGCGATACGGTTGCTGTCCAGCGCCAGGCTGGCACTGGGCGCGCTGACGCGCAGCGACCAGTTCACCGGCGAGTTGCTACGCGCGGGTTGTTGGGTGGCCGGCAGCAGGAAGAAGTCCGGGCTCTCCGCTTCCGGGAGTATCGAGCAGGCGCCCAGCAGGCCGACCAGAGCGGCGGCGCCGAGCAGGCGGGGAAGGGCGGTCATGGCTGGAACTCCTTGTTGCGTTCGCGGCCGAGCAGGTAGCCGGTGGGGTTTTCCTGCAGGCGGCGGGTGACGCCGCGCAGGTCTTCCAGGGTGGAGCGCAGTTCGCGGATCGCCGGGCCGATCTCGCCCAGGCCGTTGAGGCCGCCGTTCACCGAGTCGTAGTTGCTGCCCAGCAACTGCTCCACCCGCTCGCTGCTGGCACGCAGCGAGGCGAGGGTCTTCTGGGTGTCGTCGAGGATGTCCTGGCCCCTGCCGCCCAGCGTCTGGTTGGCGCGTTCGAGCAACTGGCTGGCATTGGCCAGGGTGATGCGCGCCTGCTCGCTGGCGGCGGCCAGCTCCTTGAAGGTCTGGCGGATGTCGTCGCGCTGCTCGGCGACCACGCCGGTGGCCTGGTCGATGTGGTCCAGCGTGCGGCTGATGCGGTCGACGTTCTCCTGGGAGAACATGCGGTTCACGTTGTTGATCAGGTTGTTGATGTTGGTCGCGATGTCCTCGCCGTTGGCCAGCAGCTTGGCGAAGGGCGACGGAATGGTCTTGATCACCGGCACCTCGCCGTCCTTGCTGGCCAGTGGCGGGCTGTCCTGGGCGGCGCTGGAGAGCTGGATGATGGCCTGGCCGGTGACGCCGGTGAGTGCCAGCTTGGCGCGCGTATCTTCGCGGATCGGCGTGCTGTCATAGACGCGGATGCGCGCGCGGACCTTGCGCGGGTCGTTCGGGTCCAGGCGCAGGGACACCACGTCACCCACGCGGATGCCGCTGTACTGCACGGTGCCGCCCTCGGACAGGCCGGTCACCGCCTCGTTGAAGATCACGTCGTAGACCTTGTACTTCTGGTCATTGCTCGATTGCGCCAGCCACAGGGCGAAGAGCAGCGCGCCAATCGACACGACCAGGGTGAACAGGCCGATCAGCACGTGATGGGCACGGGTTTCCATTCAGCTTTCCTCCCGCAGGTGTTCGGTGGCCTGCAGCGCAGCACGGCCGCGCGGGCCGTGGAAGTAATCCTGCACCCAGGCGTCGTCGGTCCGGGCGACCTGATCCAGCGGTCCCACCACCAGCACGCGTTTCTGCGACAGCACGGCGACGCGGTCGCAGATGGTGTAGAGGGTGTCGAGGTCGTGGGTGACCAGGAACACGGTGAGGCCGAAGGCGTCGCGCAGGGTCAGGATGAGTTGGTCGAAAGCCGCCGCGCCGATGGGGTCGAGGCCGGCGGTGGGTTCGTCGAGGAACAGGATGTCCGGGTCCAGCGCCAGGGCGCGGGCCAGGGCGGCGCGCTTGACCATGCCGCCGGAGAGTTCGGCCGGGTACTTGCCGCCGGCATCCGGCGGCAGGCCGGCGAGGGAAATCTTCACCTTGGCCATGAATTGCGCGTCGGCGCGGGATAGCCCGGCATGCTCGATCAGCGGCAGGCAGATGTTCTCGCTCACGGTCAGCGAGGAGAACAGCGCGCCGTTCTGGAACAGCACGCCGAAGCGCCTCTCCAGCTTCGAGCGCTCCAGCGGCGGCAGCGCCGGCAGGTTCTGCCCGAACACATGCACGCTGCCTTCGCTGGGCTGGCGCAGGCCGATGATGCTGCGCAGCAGCACTGACTTGCCGGTGCCGGAGCCGCCGACCACGCCGAGGATTTCGCCCTTCATCACGTCGAGGTCGAGGTGCTCGTGCACGGCGTGGCTGCCGAAGCGGTTGGCCAGGTCGCGGACGACGATGATCGGTTCGCTCACCAGCCCATCTCCATGAAGAACAGCGCGAACATCGCGTCCAGCAGGATCACCACGAAGATCGACTGGACCACGCTGGAGGTCGTGTGCTCGCCCACCGACTGCGCGCTGCCGCTGACGCGGAAGCCTTCCAGGCAGCCGATCACGGCGATGATGAAGGCGAACACCGGGGCTTTGACGATGCCGACCAGGAAGTGCTGCACGGCGATGTCGTTCTGCAGCATGTAGAGGAACATGCGCGGCGAGATATCCAGGCTCAGGGCGCAGACCACGCCGCCGCCGAAGATGCCGGAGATCATCGCCAGGAAGGTCAGCATCGGCAGGGTCAGCAGCAGGGCCAGGACGCGCGGCAACACCAGCAGCTCCACCGGGTCGAGGCCCAGGGCCTGGATGGCGTCGATCTCCTGATTGGCCTTCATCGAGCCGATCTGCGCGGTGAAGGCGCTGGCGGTGCGGCCGGCGAGCAGGATCGCGGTGAGCAGCACGCCGAATTCGCGCAGGAAGGAGAAGCCCACCAGGTCGACGGTGTAGATCTGCGCGCCGAATTTCTGCAGCACCGTGGCGCCGAGGAAGGCCACCACCGCGCCGACCATGAAGGTCAGCAGGGCGACGATGGGCACGGCGTCGAGCCCGGTTTCCTCCATGTGCGCCGCCAGCGAGGTGAGGCGCCAGCGGCGCGGGCGCAGGAGGTTTCTGAGCAGCGTCTGCAGGGTCAGGCCGATGAAGCCGAGCACGCCCACCAGGTGTTCGCGGAAGGCGAGCGTGGCGATGCCGATGCGCTCCAGCACATCGACGAAGGCGTTGCCCGGCTCCGGCGCCTTTTCGTCCAGGCGGCACTGGGTGATGGCGCTGCCGACAGCGCGCAGCAGTGCCTGGCGTTCGGCGGGGAGGTTGCGGGCGATCTGCCCCAGCTGGTTCATGCGCGCGCCGCCGATGATCTCGGCGAGCAGTGCGGCGCCGGCGGTATCCAGTGCGCCGAGGCCGGCGAAGTCCAGTTCGGCGGGGGACTCGGCGTGGCGCTGGGCGGCTACCTGGGCTTCCAGCGTGGAGAAATGCGCGAGCGTCCAGTCACCGCTGACGTGCATCAGGGGTGGGCTGGCGGATGGGTCGAGTTGAAGCTGGCCGGGCTGGGCGGTCATCGTCATGGTTCGCATTCTAGCGGAGTTACACAGTGCCATGATTGGACAGGTGTGTCGCTTTGTAGAGCGCCTCCCTGGTGTTCGGACAAGCCCGGCGACATCCTGTTCAATTGACGCCCCAGCCCGCCAGCCACTAAGCTGCGCGCCTGCTTCAGGTGCTCTCGGCGCAAGCCGCGAGTGAAACAGGGAAGCCGGTGACGTCGATGCGCAATCGACCATTCCGGCGCTGCCCCCGCAACGGTAAGCGAGCTTCGAACCGCAAACAGCCACTGTGCCCAGGCATGGGAAGGCGCGGTTCTTCGGAAACGCCAGGCGCTTCCACTCGCGAGCCCGGAGACCGGCCTGCTGCATCGCATGGCATCGCGGGAGGCGCTGCCGACGCCGGCCCTGCGCCGCGCGTTGCCGTCCTCCGCCTGCCCCGACTGGTCAGTGCCGCGCGGGTGAGAGCGGCGGAGAATCCTTCAGGTGAAATCCCTATTCCCCGGGTCGCCAGCCTTTGCGCTGGGCGGCCACTACCGCGTGGCGCCGTCGTGCGCCGGCGGTGCGTCCCCGTTTTTTCCTCTTCCCGCGCGCTGCCACCTGGCCGGCAGGCCGACGCTCGTGCATTGCCTTTCAGGAGCCACCTGCCATGACTGAATCCCCGGAAAAGGACGAGCGCCATCGCTCGCGCATGCAGCGCAAGAAAGAGGTGATCGACGAGAAGATCGCCCAGGCCCAGGGAGAGCGCGGCGTGTTCCTGGTCAACAGCGGCAATGGCAAGGGCAAGAGCAGCTCGGCCTTCGGCATGGTCGCCCGCGCGCTGGGCCACGGCATGAAGGTGGGCGTGGTGCAGTTCATCAAGGGCGCCGCGACCACGGGCGAGGAGGCGTTCTTCCGCCGCTTCCCCGAGGAAGTCAGCTTTCATGTGATGGGCGAAGGCTTCACCTGGGAAACCCAGGACCGCCAGCGCGATATCGCCAAGGCGCAGGCGGCGTGGGAAGTCGCGCGGCAGTTGCTGGCCGACCCCGACATCGGCCTGGTGGTGCTGGACGAGGTGAACATCGCCCTCAAGCACGGCTACCTGGAGCTGGACACCGTGCTCGCTGATATTGCCGCGCGTCCGCCCATGCAGCATGTGGTTGCGACCGGCCGCGGTGTTCAGCCGGCCATGGTCGAGGCTGCCGATACCGTGACCGAGATGGGCCTGGTGAAACACGCCTTCAAGGCCGGCATCAAGGCGCAGAAAGGGGTGGAGTTCTGATGCATCCCGTTGTGGCGGAGCGCGCCCGATGAACTCGCGCCAATGCCCCGCACTGCTGATCGCCGCCCCGGCTTCCGGGCAGGGCAAGACCACCGTGACCGCCGCCCTGGCGCGCCTGCACACGCGCCTCGGGCGCAGGGTGCGGGTGTTCAAGTGCGGCCCGGATTTCCTCGACCCGATGATCCTCGCCCGCGCCAGTGGTGCGCCGGTCTACCAGCTCGACCTGTGGATGGTCGGCGAGGACGAGAGCCGCCGCCTGCTCTGGGAAGCGGCCGGCGAGGCTGACCTGATCCTCATCGAGGGCGTGATGGGCCTGTTCGACGGCTCGCCCTCGGCGGCCGACCTGGCGCGGCGCTTCAACGTGCCAGTGATGGCGGTGATCAACGGCCAGTCCATGGCGCAGACCTTCGGCGCGATGGCTGTCGGCATGGCGACCTACCAGAGCGACCTGCCGTTCTCCGGCGTGCTCGCCAACCGCATCGGCAGCCAGCGTCATCGCGACCTGGTGCGCGACAGCCTGCCGCAGTGGATTCGCTGGTACGGCGCGCTGCCGCGCGATACCGAAGTGGAGCTGCCCAGCCGCCACCTCGGCCTGGTGCAGGCCGACGAACTGGCCGATCTCGACGCCCGCCTGGACGCCGCCGCCGATGCCCTGGCGGCCAGCGCCAGTACCGAGTTGCCGCTGCCGGTGAGCTTTGCTGCGCCCGAAGCGCGCCGTGAGACTTCGCGCCTGGATGGCGTGCGCATCGGCGTGGCGCGCGACAATGCATTTGCCTTCCTTTACCAGGCCAACCTCGACCTGCTGTGCGGGCTGGGCGCCGAACTGGTGTTCTTCTCGCCGCTGCGTGATGAAGCATTGCCCGACGTGGACAGCCTCTACCTGCCCGGTGGCTACCCGGAACTGCACCTGCAGGCGCTGGCCGGCAACCGCGCCATGGCCCAGGCCATCCACGCGCACCACGAGATGGACAAGCCGATCCTCGCCGAATGCGGCGGCATGCTCTATCTGCTCGATGCGCTGACCGATGTGGCCGGCGAACGCGCGCCGCTTCTCGGCCTGCTGCCGGGCGAGGCGCGCATGCAGAAGCGCCTCGCCGCCCTGGCGCTGCAGGCCGTGACGCTGCCCGAAGGCACCCTGCGCGGGCACACCTTCCATCACTCGTTGCTGGACAGCCGCGAAGCGCCGCTGGCCCGCGGTGTCTGCCCCAACGACAAGCCGGTGGCCGAAGCGGTGTTCCGCCGCGGTCGGCTCACCGCCTCGTACATCCACTTCTACCTGCCGTCCGACCCGGACGCCGCAGCAGCCCTGCTGAGACCATGACCGAGCACGCCTACAGCCTTGAAGAGCGCGCCGCGCTCTACCGCGCCATCGCCGAGCGCCGCGACATGCGCCACTTCAGCGGCGGCGAGGTGGCGCCCGAACTGCTCGCGCGCCTGCTCGAAGCGGCGCACCAGGCGCCCAGCGTCGGACTGATGCAGCCGTGGCGGTTCATCCGTGTCACCTCGCGGGAGCTGCGCGAATCGATCCACGGCCTGGTGGAAGAGGAGCGCGTGCGCACCGCCGAGGCGCTGGGCGAGCGTTCCGACGAGTTCATGCGGCTCAAGGTCGAGGGCGTGCTCGATTGCGCGGAAGTGCTGGTGGCCGCGCTGATGGATGGCCGCGAGACCCACGTCTTCGGTCGCCGCACCTTGCCGAACATGGACTTGGCCTCGCTGTCCTGCGCCATCCAGAACCTCTGGCTGGCTTCGCGCGCCGAAGGGCTGGGCATGGGCTGGGTTTCGCTGTTCGACCCCGCCGCACTGGGCGAGCTGCTTGGCCTGCCGCCCGGCGCCGAGGCCGTGGCGGTGATCTGCCTCGGCCCGGTCAGCGAGTTCTACCCCGCGCCCATGCTGGCTCTGGAAGGCTGGCGCCAACCGCGCGCGCTCAGCGAGCTGCTGTACGAGAACCAATGGGGAGAGCAACTATGAGCCTGGCCCTGCTGAGCGTCCTCGGCCTGGCGCTGGATGCCCTTCTGGGCGAGCCGAAGCGCTGGCATCCGCTGGTGGCCTTCGGGCGTCTGGCGGATCGGCTGGAGCGACGATTCAATCGTTCCCGCGTGCCAGAGCCCCCTCTCCCTAACCCTGGCTACGCGCCCCGCTCCGAAGGGAGAGGGGACCGATCGGAGCAGGTGGAAACGGTGGAGTCAGCCGGCACATTCGACTCCCTCTCCCTTCAGGGAGAGGGCGGGGGAGAGGGTGCCTCAACCCGCCCCGAAATCTCAGGGAACGACACCCCCGGCCTCGCCTGGCGCAGCCACGGCGTCACCGCCTGGATCATCGCGGTCCTCCCGCTCACCCTGATCGCCCTGCTGCTCAGCCTGCTGCCTTACGTCGGCTGGGTCGTCCAGGCGCTGGCGCTGTATGCCGCGCTGGGCCTGCGCAGCCTGGGCGAGCACGCCGAACCGGTGGCCCTCGCCCTGCGTGCCGGCGACCTGAACGAAGCGCGCCTGCGCGTGGGCTACATGGTCAGCCGCGAAACCGCTGAGTTGGATGAAACCGCCGTAGCCCGCGCCGCTACCGAATCGGTACTGGAGAACGGCAGCGATGCGGTCTACGCCGCGCTGTTCTGGTTCGCCCTGGCCGGCGCGCCGGGCGTGGTGCTCTATCGCCTGAGCAACACCCTCGACGCCATGTGGGGCTACCGCAACGCGCGTTTCGAGCGATTCGGCTGGGCGGCGGCGAAGATCGACGACGTGCTCAATTACATTCCGGCGCGCCTG
>NZ_JBGLYK010000220.1:0-9263 GCF_047304025.1 Pseudomonas sp. Pseusp97
CGCGCCGGCGTACAGCAGCACATTCATTGCTTGGCTGGCTCCAGGTAGACCTCGGCGTAGCTGTCGTTGAGGCTGGTGGCGCTGCGGATCAGGTTGTGCACGCGCTGCTGGTAGAGCGTCGGGAAGCGCATCTCGAAGATCGGCGCAATCGGCAGGTCATCGTTGAGCTTGCGCTCCAGCTCGCCATACACGGCTTGGCGCTGTGGGCCTTCGGGCGTGTTGGCAACGCGCTGCCAGAGCGCGTCGGCCCCCGCGTCGCTGTAGCCGGTGATGTTGGCGAAGGGCGAGGTCTTGAGGATGTAGTCGGTGCGGTACAGGTAGGCGGTGGTCAGGTAGGGGTCGCCGATCTGGAAGATGAAGTTGTAGGTCAGGTCGAAATCCCAGTCGCTGGCGCGCTGGTACCAGGTGGCGGCGTCGGAGGTCGCCACCTGCACCTTGATGCCCAGCGGCTGCAGCGCCTGCTTGGTGTACTCCGCCAGGCGCTCCCAGGCGCCGCCCTTCTCGCCGTTGAGCAGACGCACACGCAGCTTGCTGACGTCCACGCCGGATTCGGCTATCAGCGCCTTGGCTTTGGCCGGGTCATAGCCGTACTGCGGCAGCTTCGGGTCGTGGAAGGCGCCGAGGAAGGGGCCGGCGGCCACGCGCCCGGTGCCGAAGAAGATGTTGTCGACGATGAACTGGCGGTTCAGCGAATAGAGGATCGCCTGGCGCACCTTGGGATTGTCCAGGCCCGGCTTGCGGGTGTTGATCTGCAGGAAGGCCAGCCCCGGATACAGCTCGTAGCCCTTCTCCGAAGCCTCGACGCCCGGCAGCTGCGACAGGCGCTTGAGGTCGGCGTAATCGGCGTCACCGCTGCGCAGCACCTGCACCTCGCCACGCTCGAAGGCCGCAGCGCGGGCGGCGGCGTCGGGAATCACGTGATAGACGATGCCGTCCAGGTACGGCAGGCCCTTGTGCCAGTAATCCGGATTGCGCGCCAGGCGGATGTAGGCGCCGCGTTTCCACTCCTGGAAGACGAACGGCCCGGTGCCCACCGGCTTGAGGTTGTAGGGGTTGCTGCGGTAGTCGGTGCCGGCATACAGGTGCTTGGGCACGATGGGCCGCAGGCCGCTGCCCAGCGCGGAGAGCAGCGGCGAAAAAGGCTTCTTCAGATGGAATACCACCTGCTCGGCGCCCTTGGCCTGCACGCTTTGCACGTATTCGCCGAAGATGCTCGCCATGCGCTTGTCCACTTCCGGATAGAAGTCCTGGAAGCTGAACACCACGTCATCGGCGCTGAAGGGCTGGCCGTCGTGCCATTTCACGCCGGGCTGCAGGTCGAAGGTGTAGGTCAGGCCGTCCGGCGACACCGTCCAGCTGCGCGCCAGCACCGGCTGCGGCTTGAGCTCGTTGTCGAAAGTGATCAGCCCTTCGAGGATCTTGCCGCCGACGTACTGGGTGGCGACGTGACTGACCACCGCGTGGGAGAGCGACGGCGGCTCGGGTTGCGCCACCAGGTCGAGCTGGCCGCCGCGGGTAGGTTCCGCCACGGCGGAGCCCGCCATGGCCAGCCCGGCCGCCAGCAGGCCGGCGAGCAGCCGGGCATGGCGAGGGCGACGAGGCGCAAGGCGGAAAGTGGGACTGGACATGGAGGCTCCTGGAGGATCAGCGCCGCGAATCGGCTTGGCCCAGGGGCTTGAGCAAGCGCTGTGCCATGGCCCTGCAGCCCCGCTGCTGCGGGGTTCGCGGTGCTGGGGGGCAAGGCCGCTGGTGCAAATCACACAGCGAGGGCGGCGCATTGCCTGAAAAGCAGCACTCCCCCGGTTGCGAGTGTTCATTCGCAGCGGAAGCGCGCGACGCCGGTCCTCCATGACGGAGCTGAAGGAGCGCAGGACAGCGGTTCGCGAGCAAGCTCGCTCCTACGCAGAGCGGGCACTGCGGCGCATTGCGGCGAACGGGCGCAGGCGTCGGGCAAGCCCAGCCTGCGCGACTGGCACAGGCTTTGCGACTAGGCTGCATCTTCTACGTGGAGCGGCGGCACATGACCCAGGACTATCTCGGCAACCCCATCGACAGCGAACACGCGGACACCCGCCGGGCCATCGATGACTTCACCGGCGGCGTGCTGGCCTACCAGACCCGCGCGGAAAACATCCTCGCTGGCGCGGATGCCGACCCTGCCTCGGTGCTGGCCAACGCCTTCGCCGGGCTGCTGATGATGTTCGCCGAATCGCCACAGGCGCCCAGCCTCGCCGCGCGTTACCTGCAGCGGGCCTGGGCGGCGGGCCCCGGCATTCCCCGCGCCGAGCGCTATACCGCGCTGCTCGCGGCCTGGAGCGCGGACGACCTGCCCGAGGCGCTGCGCCTGAGCGAACGTCTACTCGACGAGCACCCTCGCGACCTGCTGGCGGCCAAGCTAAATCAGTACTTCGAATTCAACCGCGGCAACTCGCCGGCCATGCTGCGCATCGCCCTGAAAGCCGTGAAAGGCGCTGAGGATGTGCCCCAGGCCTACGGCATGCTGGCCTTCGCCTACGAGCAGTGCCATCTGCTGGAGGAAGCCGAAGCGGCGGCGCGCTACGCCCTGCAACTGCTGCCGAGCGAGCCCTGGGCGCAACACGCCCTCGCCCACGTCCTGCTGACCGGTGGCCGCATCGAGGAAGGCACGCAGTTTCTCGAGGAAGCCAGTGCCGGCTGGGAGGGGCTCAATTCGTTCATGTACACCCACAACTGGTGGCACCTGGCGCTGTTCCACCTGGCGCGCGGCAACGAGCGGCGCGTGCTGGAAATCTACGACCAGCACGTCTGGGGCATCTTCCCCGAGTATTCCCAGGACCAGATCGGCGCGGTCTCGCTGCTGGCCCGCCTGGAGTTCGCCGGTATCGACGTCGGCCCGCGCTGGGAAGCACTGCTGCCCTACCTGCGCGAACGCCGGGCGGACGTCGTGCAGCCGTTCCTCAGCCTGCAATACCTCTACGGCCTGGCCCGCGCCGGGCAGGAAGAAGCCGGCGAGTTGCTCGAGGCGCTGCGCCAGCGGGCACGCCAGGCGCCGGACTACAGCCGTGCGGCCTGGGCCGAAGTCACCTTGCCCGCCGCCGAAGGCTTGTACGCCCATGCCCGCGGTGAGTACGCGCTGGCAGCGCGGCGGCTCGGGCAGGCATTGCCGCGCCTCGGCGAGATTGGCGGCAGCCACGCCCAGCGCGACCTCTTCGCACTGATCGAACTGGATGCGCAACTGCGCGCCGGCCAATGGCTGGCCGCACAGCAGGCGCTGGAGCTGCGGCGCCGCTACGACGCTTTCGACGTACCCGGCAACCGTCATCTGCAACGGGTCTACAACGCCCTCGGCCTGCCGCAGGAAGCGGCCCGCGCGGCCCGCCGGATAGAGCGCGCGCTGGCTGGCAATCCTTATCTGCCCGATCGCTGAATCAGCGCCGGACTCACCCAGTAGGAGCGAGCTCGCTCGCGAACCGCCCAGCAGCGGATTCCCCTGCCGGACCTGTCCGTTCCTATCGGCTGACTCCGGTATCTAGTCGTAGGAGCGGACCTTGTCCGCGAAGTCTCACCCTTCGCGCAAGCATCCACGGACGAACACCCCGGACGGAACAGGCGCCATTGCCGAGGTGCCACCCGAAACGTAACTGTTCCGCCGCGACGGATTTCGCGGACAAGGTCCGCGAAGTCTCATCCTTCACGCAAACCCCCAAGGACGAACACCCCGGACGGAACGGGCGCCATGCTGAGGTGCCTCCCCAAACATGACTGCTCCGCCGCAACGGATTTCGCGGACAAGGTCCGCTCCTGCCTGAAGTACCGAGCGGGAGCCAGCCCTCTCCCCCGCCCTCTCCCTGAAGGGAGAGGGAGCTTTCCGTGCCGGCTGAGGCCAAAGTTTCAGCCGGCACCGAACCAGTTCCATCTACCTTCGGAGCGGGGCGCGCAGCCAGGGTGAGGGGCTTTTGATCTTGTAGGAGCGAGCTTTCTCGCGAACCGCTTGGCACCGCGACTGGGCTGTTCGCGAGCAAGCGCGCTCCTACAGGGTGCGGGCCAGGTAAACACCCCGCGCAATCGCCCGCGCCACGCAGTCGGCGGCGGCCGAGCCGATGCGCGACAGCTCCACCTGGCGGCGCTGGCCGTCAACCAGCTCGACATCGCCCGAGGCCATGGCGAACAGGCTGTCGCCATCGAACGGCAGGTGCGCCGGGCGTACCGCGCGGGCGATGCCGTCCTGGGCCATGATCGCCAGGCGCTTGCACTCGGCCGTGGTTAGCCGCGCATTGCACGCCACCACTGCCAGGGTGGTGTTGGCGCCGGCCTGCAGGCGGCCCATGGAGTCCAGTCGCGACAGCTCCGGCATCGGCTCGCTGCAATCCATGCGCTGCGCCGGCACGCGCCCACCGAATTCGCCGCCCTGCTCCCAGGGCCAGGCCCAGAAGGTCTCGCCGTCGGGCATGTAGACGCTGCCGATGGGGTTGGCCACTACCAGCGCGCCGACCAGCAGGCCGTCGCCCAGGTCCAGCGAGGCCGAACCCAGCCCGCCCGGCAGGACACCCGCCATGGCGCCACGCCCGGCACCCACTGCACCCAGGGCGAATTCCACATCCAGGCTGGCCAGCGCCTCGCGGCCCAGCGCGCGGTATGGCGGGTCGACGCCCCAGCCCTTGTCGCCGCCATTGGCAAGGTCGTGCAGCACCGCCGCCGGCACTATGGGTATCGCCGGCGCACCGGCCTTCAGGTGCAGGCCGATATCGCGCGCTGACAGCTCCGCGCTCACGCCATCGGCCGCCCCCAAGCCGAACACCGAGCCGCCGGAAAACACCAGAGCATGCAGCTGCCCGACCATGTTCTCCGGCTCCAGCGCGGCGGATTCGCGCCCGCCGGGGCCGCCGCCGCGAATGTCGACGCTGGCCGTCCACACGCCGTTCGGGCGCAGCACCGTGACGCCGCTACGCACGCGTTCATCGGTGGCATGGCCGACCAACAGGCCGGGGATATCGGTGATCAGGTTGCGCGGGCCAGGTCTTGGCATGCATCTCTCCAGGCAATAAGCGAAAGCAGCGTCAGAGCAAGGGCTGTGCCAGCGCCCCGCCGGGCACCCTGACAGCCCGCACGCCCAGTGCTGCAAATGCAGCATCGCGTCATCGTGCATTCCCCTCTCGGCAGCGGCTGGGAGAAAAGCAACAGCCTGGATCGGCGCTGCTGCAAACCCAGCAGGGAATTTCCAGCGCCCCGCGCAAGCCCATGAAACACAAGGCCTTTCCAGGCTGGCACAGCGCTTGCCTTGTCACCGCCATGAGCTTGAGCCTGCCTTCCGACTGAACGCGACCAGTCCCTCCCAGCAACAAGCCGTTCGCCAACGCGGCCCCGATGCCGTCGACACGATAACCCGCAGCGGCCACCCAGACGGGAGCCAGCCGGGAGCAAACCTTGGAGCGTAACCATGACCGCAGTCACCCGTGCCCGGAGCGCATCGACCGCCCGCACGCTGTTCACCCACAGCCTCCTGTTCCTCGCCATCGGCCAGGCCCTGCCGGCGCTCGCCGCCGATGCCGACGCCGATAGCAGCAAGACCACCGCCGACAACCGCCTGAGCACCGTGGTGGTGGTCGGCAACCGCGGCCAGGCGCGCACCCTGGCCGATAGCCCGGCGCCGGTGGACGTCATCTCCAGCAAGCAGCTGGAAGCCACCGGCCAGGGCGACCTGACCCGCGCCCTGAGCCGCGTGCTGCCCTCGCTGAACCTGCCGGCGTCGTCCGGTTTCGGCTCCACCTCGGTGGTGCGCCCGATCAGCCTGCGCGGCCTCAACGGTGACCAGGTGCTGGTGCTGGTCAACGGCAAGCGCCGGCACAACAGCGCCCTGCTCAACAACGGCACCTACCTGAACTCCGGCTCGCAGCCGGTGGACCTGGACATGATCCCCACCGCCCTGGTGGACCACGTCGAAGTCCTGCGTGACGGGGCGTCCGCGCAGTACGGCTCCGACGCCATCGGCGGGGTGATCAACGTGGTGCTCAAGCAGACCGACCACGGCGGCCGGCTGGCCACCACCTACGGGCAGAACTACGAGAACGGCGACGGCGAGACCGCCCGCCAGAGCGGCAACATCGGCTTCGAACTGGGCAACGAGGGCTTCGTCAACTTCGCCCTGGACTACAAGCACCAGAACGTCTCCGACCGCTCCGACAACGCGCCTTATACCGACTCCGCCGGCAACACCAGCCAGAAGCACACCTACTACGGCACCGGCCTGCCGAAGGTGGAGAACTTCAGCCTGGGCTACAACGCCGAGCTGCCGGTGAACGACGCGCTGACTCTGTACTCCTTCTCCACCTACACCAACCGCGAGTCGTCCAAGCCGCTGGCATTCCACCAGCCGGCCAGCTTCAACGGCATCCCGACGCCCTACCCGGAGGGCATCGAAGACAACCTGCGGTTCATCGAGAACGACTTCCAGTTCGCCTTCGGCGGCAAGGGCGAAGCGGCCGGCTGGGACTACGACCTGTCCACCACCTACGGCCAGGACCACGCCCGCGCCACGCTGACCGACACCTACAACCTCAGCTACGGCGCGGACTCGCCGACCAACGTCGACACCGGCGTGAAGACCTTCAGCCAGTGGACCAGCAACCTCGACCTGACCCGCGCCTTCGACCTCGGCCTGGCCAAGCCGACGCAGATTTCCTGGGGCCTGGAGCACCGCTACGAGAACTACAAGATCGGCAAGGGCGAGTACGCCTCCTACGGCTATGGCGACTACCAGTACGGCACCAACGGCGCGCTGATCGCCCCCGGCACCATCTCCGGCGCCGGCACCACCCCGGCCGACGCCGCCTCCAAGGGCCGCACCAGTTACGCCGGCTACGGCGAGATCGGCCAGGACTTCACCGACAAATGGCACGTCGACCTCGCCGGGCGCTACGAGCACTACAACGACGGCTCGGGCGTGACCACCAACGGCAAGCTGTCCACCCGCTACCAGCTGACCCCGATCCTGGCCGTGCGCGGTACCGCCAGCACCGGCTTCCGCGCGCCCTCGCTGGCCCAGCAGATCTACAGCTCGACCTCGCAGAGCAGCGTCAACGGCAACCTGATCGACTACCGCAACGTCGCGGTGGATTCCGACGTGGCCAAGGCCCTGGGCGCTTCCACGCTCAAGCCGGAGAAATCCACCAACTACAGCGTCGGCCTGACCCTGCAGCCGACCCCGGCGAGCAGCCTGACCATCGACGCCTACCAGATCAAGATCCGCGACCGCATCGCCCAGACCGGCTACCTGGGCGGCACCGACTACATCCGCGGGATCCTCGTCGACGCCGGGCTCAACCCCAACCAGTCCGTCACCTACTTCACCAACGCCCTGGACACCACCACCCGCGGCGTCGACATCGTCGGCGACTTCCGCCAGGAACTGGGCGCCTACGGCAGCATCCGCTACAACGCCGGCTTCAACTGGAACACCACGCAGATCGACAAGATCCACGCCTCCCCGGTGGCCCAGGCCGCCCTCGGCCCGGACGGCGGCTACGACCGCCAGCGCCAGGGCAACCTCAAGGACGGCCAGCCGGAATCGCGCCTGCTGCTGGGCGCCGACTGGAGCATCGGCCAGTTCGACGTGAGCCTGAACCTGACCCGCTACGGCGAGTACACCCAGTACGGCACCGCCGAGGCCTACGACCGCACCTTCGACCCGCAGTGGATCACCGACCTCAACGTCGACTACCACCTGACCCGCAACCTGACCCTCACCGCCGGGGCGAACAACCTGTTCAACGTCTATCCGGACCGCACGCACCTGCCCAGCACCTCCGGCGCCTTCCCGTACGGCAACTTCTCGCCCTACGGCACCACCGGCGGCTACTGGTACACGGGCCTGGCCTACAACTTCTGACCCGGCGCAAGCCAGCGGGCGCCCACACGGCGCCCGCCCGAACGGGAGACAAGACATGACCCGCCGTACCGACCAGCTCAAGCTCGGCGCCTTCCTCGCCAACAGCGGCCACCACGTCGCCGCCTGGCGCCACCCCAAGGCGCAGGCCGACGCCAGCCTGGACTTCGATTACTTCAAGCAGGTCGCGCAGACCGCCGAGCGCGGCCGTTTCGATGCGCTGTTCGTCGCCGACGTGGTCGCCCTCTGGGGCCATCACCTCGACGCCCTGAGCCGCACCGCGCGCGGCGAGCACTTCGAGCCGCTGACCCTGATGGCCGCGCTGGCCGCGGTCACCAGCCGCATCGGCCTGATCGCCACCGCCACCACCAGCTACAACGAGCCGTACCACATCGCCCGCAAGTTCGCCTCGCTCGACTACCTGTCCAAGGGCCGCGCCGCGTGGAACCTGGTGACCTCGGTGGTCTCCGACGAGGCCTGGAACTTCGGCCGCGAGGCGCATATCGACCACGCCGAACGCTACCGTCGCGCGGAGGAGTTCCACGACGTGGTCAAGGGCCTGTGGGACAGCTGGGAAGACGACGCCTTCCTGCGCGACAAGGCCAGCGGGCAGTACTTCGACCCGGCCAAGCTGCACGTGCTCGACCACAAGGGCGAGTACTTCTCGGTGCGCGGCCCGCTCAACGTGGCGCGCCCGCCCCAGGGCCACCCGGTACTGGTACAGGCCGGCGCCTCGGATGCCGGCAAGGCCCTGGCCGCGCGCGTGGCGGAAGTCATCTTCGCCATGGCCGAGACCATTCCTGCCGCCCAGGCCTTCTACACCGACGTCAAGCAGCGCGCCGCCGCGCTGGGCCGCGATCCGGACGGGATCAAGATCCTTCCCGGCATCACGCCCTTCATCGGCCGCACCCGCGAAGAGGCGCGCGAGCTGTTCGAGGAATTCCAGAGCCTGGTGGACCCGGTGCTCGGCCTGCGCCTGCTGGCCGATACCCTCGGCGAGGATATCGACCTGTCCGCCCACGACCTCGACGGCCCATTGCCGGAAACCCCGGTCGGCCAGCGCGGCAGCCGCCGCGACAAGGTCCTGGAACTGGCGCGCAGCGAGGGCCTGAGCATCCGCCAGTTGTACCTGCGCCTGGCCGGCGGCAACCCGGTGATCGGCACCGCCGAGGACATCGCCGACACCTTCGACGCCTGGTTCCAGGCCCGCGCCTGCGACGGCTTCAACGTGTTCTTCCCATACCTGCCGGGCGGCGTCGAGGTGTTCGTCGACGAGGTGGTGCCGCTGCTGCAGGAACGCGGCCTGCTGCGCCGCGAGTACGAGGGCGCGACGCTGCGCGAGAACCTCGGCCTGGCGCGCCCGGCCAACCGCTTCGCCGGGAGCGCGGCATGAAGCTCGCAC
>NZ_JBGLYK010000221.1:0-9134 GCF_047304025.1 Pseudomonas sp. Pseusp97
CGTCGAGAGCAAGCCCGTCGCCCCGGCCGCGCGCCCTGCCCCGTCGCCGGCTTGGGGGCTTCGACGACAGGCGCGGGTTTGACTTCCGGCTTGGCCGGGGCTTCTTCCTGGGCCTTGGGCTGCGCGGCTTCACGGTGGTTGCCGTGGCCGTCCACTTCCAGGCGGATCAGCTCGCCGCCGACGGCCATCACCTGGCCGGGCACGCCGCCCAGCGCGATGATCTTGCCGGCGACCGGCGAGGGGATTTCCACGGTGGCCTTGTCGGTCATGACTTCCGCCAGCAGCTGGTCCTCGTGGACCTCGTCGCCCACCTGAACATGCCACTCCACCAGCTCGACCTCGGCAATACCTTCGCCGATGTCCGGCATCTTGATGACGTGAGTGCCCATTCAGACCTCCATGGCGCGCTTGAAGGCCGCGCCGACGCGTGCGGGCCCCGGGAAGTAGTCCCATTCCTGGGCGTGCGGGTAGGGGGTGTCCCAGCCGGTCACGCGCGCAATGGGGGCTTCGAGGTGGTGGAAGCAGTTTTCCTGGACCAGCGACATCAGCTCGGCGCCGTAGCCGCAGGTGCGGGTGGCCTCGTGGACGATGACGCAGCGGCCGGTCTTCTTCACCGACTCGACTATGGTGTCCAGGTCCAGCGGCCAGAGGCTGCGCAGGTCGATGATCTCGGCATCGATGCCGGTTTCCTCGGCGGCGGTCTGGGCCACGTAGACGGTGGTGCCGTAGGTCAGCACGGTCAGCTCGCTACCGGGGCGGGCGATGGCGGCCTTGTCCAGCGGCACGCTGTAGTAACCCTCCGGCACCTGGCTGGCCGGGTGCTTGGACCAGGGCGTCACCGGGCGGTCGTGGTGGCCGTCGAACGGGCCGTTATACAGGCGCTTGGGTTCGAGGAAGATCACCGGGTCGTCGTTCTCGATGCAGGCGATCAGCAGGCCCTTGGCGTCGTAGGGGTTGGACGGCATCACGGTACGCAGGCCGCAGACCTGGGTGAACATCGCCTCCGGGCTCTGGCTGTGGGTCTGCCCACCGTAGATGCCGCCGCCGCAGGGCATGCGCACCACCATGGGCACGGTGAAATCGTTGACCGAGCGGTAGCGGATGCGCGCCGCCTCGGACACCAGCTGGTCGGTAGCCGGGTAGACGTAGTCGGCGAACTGGATTTCCACCACCGGGCGCAGGCCGTAGGCACCCATGCCGACGGCGGCGCCGATGATGCCGCTCTCGGAGATCGGCGCGTCGAACACCCGCGAGGTGCCGTATTTCTTCTGCAGGCCCTCGGTGCAGCGGAACACGCCGCCGAAGTAGCCGACGTCCTGGCCGAACACCACGACGTTGTCGTCGCGCTCGAGCATCACGTCCATGGCCGAGCGCAGCGCCTGGATCATGGTCATGCTGGTGACCGCCTGGGCGTTCTCGTGTTGCTGGTTCATGGCATTCATACCCCGAGCTCCTGGCGCTGCCGGCGCAGGTGTTCCGGCAGGTCCTTGTAGACGTCGTCGAACAGGTTGGCGGCGCTGAACACGTGGCCGTCCACCAGCGAGCCGTGGCGTTCGGCTTCCTTCTGCGCGGCGATCACTTCGGCCTCCAGTTCCTTCTTCAGCGCTTCCTGCTGCTCCTCGGACCAGATGCCGAGGCCGATCAGGTGCTGCTTGAGGCGGGCGATGGGGTCGCCCAGCGGGAAGTTGGTCCAGTCGTCGGCGGGGCGGTACTTGGACGGATCGTCCGAGGTGGAGTGCGGGCCGGCGCGGTAGGTGACCCACTCGATCAGGCTCGGGCCGTGGCCACGGCGGGCGCGCTCGGCGGCCCACTGCGAAGCGGCGTAGACGGCGAGGAAGTCGTTGCCGTCCACCCGCAGTGAGGCGATGCCGCAACCCACGCCACGGTTGGCGAAGGTGGTGCCTTCACCGCCGGCGATGGCCTGGAAGGTGGAGATCGCCCACTGGTTATTGACCACGTTGAGGATCACCGGCGCGCGGTACACATGGGCGAAGGTGAGGGCGGTGTGGAAGTCGGATTCGGCGGTGGCGCCGTCGCCGATCCAGGCGGAGGAGATCTTGGTGTCGCCCTTGATCGCCGAGGCCATGCCCCAGCCGACGGCCTGGATGAACTGGGTGGCGAGGTTGCCAGAAATCGAGAAGAAGCCCTTCTCGCGGCTGGAGTACATGATCGGCAGCTGGCGGCCCTTGAGCGGGTCCTGCTCGTTGGAGAGCAACTGGCAGATCATGTCCTTGAGCGGGTAGTCGCGGGTGATCAGGATGCCTTGCTGACGGTAGGTCGGGAAGGTCATGTCGCCGTTGCGCAGGGCCATGGTGTGGGCGGTGGCGATGGCCTCTTCACCCAGGCACTGCATGTAGAAAGACATCTTCTTCTGGCGCTGGGCGGTGAGCATGCGCGCATCGAAGATGCGCGTCTTGAGCATCAGGCGCATGCCGCGCAGCAGTTGCTCGTGGCTCAGGTCCGGGGCCCAGGGGCCGACGGCGTTGCCGTCTTCGTCGAGCACGCGCACCAGGCTGAAGGCCAGGTCGGTGGTCTGCGCGGGTTCGACGTCGATGGCGGGTTTGCGCACCTCGCCGGCGGGCGACAGGTGCAGGTAGGAAAAGTCGGTCTTGCAGCCCGGGCGTCCGGTGGGTTCGGGCACGTGCAGGCGGAGCGGAGCGTAATCGGTCATGGCGGGTCTCCAGTTGTGATCGTGGGTGTGGATCAGCAGACGGAAGAGGCCATGCCTGGCGGGCGCACCCGGCCGGGTAGGGCTACGGTGCGGGTGCCGCGCGGGGTCGCGAGGCGGGTGGTGACATCACTCATGGTGAGGTCCTCGGTTGTTGTAGTTGTGGTTTCAGTATAGGTGTGACCGATTGGTTTTTTGCTCCAAATTGACTAGCTGTGAGCTTCAGGTTTAGTGTGTTTGAACTATAAAAACAGCTCTGAGTAGCACGACGAAAAATGGCTGAACTGGACCGCACCGACCTGAAAATCCTCCGCGCGCTGGCCGACGATGGCCGGCTTTCCTGGCGCGATCTCGCGCAGAACATCGGCCTGTCGCTGACCCCGACCTTGCGCCGGGTGCGCCGCCTGGAGGAGGAGCACTACATCCAGGGCTATTTCGCCCGCCTCGACGAGGAGCGCCTGTCCGGTGGCATGAGCGTGTTCGTCTCGGTGTCCCTGGAAAAACAGACCGGCGACTACCTCGCGCGGTTCGAGGAACGCATCGTCCAGGCGCCGCAGGTGATGAGCTGCTTCCAGATGACCGGCGATGCCGACTACATGCTGCGGGTGGTGGTGAAGGACCTGTCGGCGTACCAGCTGTTCCTCACCAACACGCTGACGCAGATTCCCGGCGTGGCGGGGATCAAGTCGGCGTTCGCGCTGAAGTCAGTGATGCTTCGCTCGGCGCCGCCGATCTGACCGGCAGCCAGGGCGCGGGGGCAGACATTTCGCGGACAAGGTCCGCTCGTACGCAAGCGCGCCGATCCCCCTCGTAGGGCCGGACCTCGCCCGCGAATCCAACCGGCCTGTAGCGGACCTTCAGGCAGCCTGTAGGAGCGAGCTTGCTCGCGAACCTGCGGCCCGGCGTGGCGCCGACCCGATCGCGGATGAATCCGCTCCTACAACAGCCGACACCTGCCTCACCCAGGCGTAGGAGCGGACCTTGTCCGCGAATCCAACCGGCCTGTAGCGGACCTTCAGGCAGCCTGTAGGAGCGAGCTCGCTCGCGAACCTGCCGCCCGGCGTCGCGCCGACCCTATTGCGGATGAATCCGCTCCTGCAACAGCCGGCACCTGCCTCGCCCGGGCATAGGAGCGGACTCCGTCCGCGATAGCTTGCCGCCGGTACTGAAACCATTGGCGGAGCGCGGTTCGCGAGCAAGCTCGCTCCTACGAAAAACAGGTCAACCGTTGCGGCGGAACTGCTCGCGATACTGCGTCGGCGTCACCCCCAGGCGCTGGGCGAACACCAGGCGCATGCGCGCCGCGCTGCCGAAGCCGCAGCGCCAGGCAATCATCTTCAGGGCCTGGTCGCTGCCTTCGAGCAATCCACGCGCCGCGTCGAGGCGGGCGCGCTGGACGAACTCCGCCGGCGTCACGCCCGCATCGCGGACGAATACGCGAGCGAAGCTGCGCGGGCTCATCGCCACCTCGGCGGCCAGTTGCGGCACACCCAGCGGCTGGTCGAGATTCTCCTGCACATAACGCTGGATGCGCGCCACCGGTGATCCTTCATCGGCCGGCGCCTGCAGGAAGGGACTGAACTGCGATTGCCCGCCTTGGCGCTGCGCCACCACCAGCAGCCGTTTCGCCACTGACAGCGCCACCGCCGCGCCGTGGTCTTCGGCGACCAACGCCAGCGCCAGGTCGATGCCTGCGGTCACGCCTGCCGAGGTCACCAGCGCACCATCGCGTACATGAATCCGGTCAGGCTCCACCAGTGCCTGCGGGAACAGCTCCGCAAGCCGCCGCGCATCGCTCCAGTGAGTCGTCACGCGCTTGCCGTCGAGCAGCCCGGCATGACCGAGCAGGAAGGCACCGGTGCAGATCGAGCCATAACGCGGCGCCTGGGCACAGGCCGCGCGCAACCAGTCGAGCAATTCCGGTGCAGGCGACTGTTCCGGCAACGCCGGCCCGCCCGGCACCAGCAGGATGTCGGCGGCAGCATGGGCCTGTTCGAGGTTGAAGTCGGCTCCAAGCAATTGGCCGTTTGAGGCGCGCAGAGGGAAGGGTGGCGCGGCGAGCGTGACCACCTGGTAGCCCTGGCCGGCAGGCACGAAAGCATTGGCCTCGGCGAACACATCCAGCGGCCCGGAAACATCCAGCGCCTGCACGCCGGGGAACAGCAGCATGGCCACACGCTTCATGACGCCTCCCGATCTGATCGATGGTGATCATTCTTGCGGGAGAAGCGATCGTCCGCAAACGCTTCGGCGGTTCGAATCCTGCCAATCAGCCGACACCGCCCATGACAATCACACGGGAATAACCTGCGCAATCCATCATTGTTGCGCGAACTGCATAAATGCATTGTCGAAGTCGGTCTGTGTCGCAAGGGCCCGGTCAGCTAGATTTATGGCAGTGGGCCACGATCGACGCGACCCGCGTGATCCCTGAGGTTCCTGCCATGAAATCCACTCTCTCCGCACTTTTCGCCATCCCTGCCTTGCTGCTGTCCTTCAGTGTTTTCGCCGACGATGCAGCCGTGTACCACTACGGCATGCCGCTCGACGTGGCCAAGGTACTGAGCATCTCCCAACCCAACGAGCGCTGCGAAGTCAGCCAGGCCACCATGGTCTACCTGGATTCCCAGGGCCAGCAGCACAGCGTCAAGTACCTGCGCCAGACCCCGCGTTGCAGCGATATCTGAGTAGGCGCAGAACTGCCCCACTGATCACTGCCGCCGGCTAGCCAGGTCGTTCAGCGAATGACTGGCGCTGGCGGCTTGCTGTGCCTGATCGGAAAAGGTCCGGATGAGCACGTGGACGCCGCTGGTGCCGCGCTTGAGCTAATCGTGCCTGGCACGTGATCGAGGTTGTCGTGGGCCCGCCAGCCAGGTAATAGGGCCCTGGGGCATATCGGAACGCTGGGCGCGGCGGGTATTTTCCTCCGACTTAGAACGTGGTGGAGAACAGCAACTGGCTGTAGAGGTTGCTGTTGTCGTTGCCGATCTGGGTGCCGCCTTCGGCTGCGCTCTTCTTCGGCTGGTACAGGCCCACCAGCGGGATGATCACCAGGTGCTCGTTGATCGCCCACTCGGCGTAGAGGTCCAGCTCGCGGCCGTCGGTGTTGCCCAGGTCCGTGTCCAGGGTGTGGAAGTCGAAGTACTGCGCGCCGATGGAGAGGTTCTCCAGCGGTGTGACCTTGGCGCCGACGTTGTGCACGCGGGTGTTGTTGTTGAACGGGCCGGAGTAGTTGCCTGCCACCTCGCCCTGGAACCAGGTGCCGAAGCCACGGCTGAAGCCGTAGAAGAGGGTGTCGTAGCCTTCGGAGAAGCGGCTGAAGCGGTAGCTGACGTAGGGCTTCCAGGTGACGTCGGAGAAGGTCCAGCCGGCCTCCAGGTACCAGGCGTTCTCGCTGTCATCGCTGTACTGGGCGTTGCGCTTGTCCTGCCAGGCGTATTCGCCGGAGAGGAACAGGTTCTCCACGCCGGCGTTGCCGGTGCCGCGCAGGCTCCAGGTCTTCATGTCCTTTCGGTCGAGCTGGATGGGCGAGGCGTAGCGCTCGTCGACGTCGGTGACGTCGATGTAGGTCAAGCCGAGGGTGGCTTCCGGGGCGACGTGTTCGAGGGTGGCGACATACAGCTCGGAATTGGCCTGGGCGCGGTTGTCCGACTTCAGGCGCATCAGGTCGCCACGCCAACCTTCCTTGCCACCGATGCGCAGCACGGCAGTCTCGTCGAAGGCGCGGCGCGCCGCCAGGTAGTAGGCGCCGCCGCGGTTGTATTCGCCATCGGCCAGGCCCTTGCCCATGTTCAGAGCATCGCCGTCGATCAGGAATCCATCGCCGACCACGATGTTCTGGCGGCCGAACGACAGGTCGATGCCATCGTCACCCAGCACCGGGAACAGCCCGGCCGAACGCCAGCCCGCGTAAGCGTCCTCGATCTTCGTGGTGCGTTCGGAACCGTCGCTGAAACCGGCGGCGTCTCCGTCGCCCCAGGTGCCGGAGCTGAGCAGATTGAAGGCGCCGTAGGCCTTGCCCGCGCCGCCCAGTTGCTGGTCGCCGCTCAGGCCGTACTTGATGAAGCCTTCCTGCCAGGAGGACGAGCCTTCATCCAGGGTGCCGGACATGTTGTAGCGCTCCTGGCTGTGGAACAGCCCGAAGGTCGCCGAGAGGTCGGCGTTCAGGTGCGTATCGTCGGTCGCGTACAACTCGTAGGCGCTGGCGGAACTGGCCCCGGCGATGAGCAGGGCGAGCAGGGTGGGGCGCAGCACGGCGGCGTGGGTCATGGCGAAGGCATCCGTTTCGTTATTGTCGATAGGGGGATGTGGCTTCTGCCGATGCTAAGTAAGGGCTGGCCCTGTGCCGTTGCTCCTGTCTGCCAAGTGATTGGGTGTGGTTGCCAGATCGGTGGGAGGACGCCTGTAGTTTTCGTGCCCGTTGAAAGCCCCTCTCCCTGAAGGGAGAGGGGATTGATCGGCATCAAGCGAAACTCCGAGCTGGCCGGCGGTACCGGACGGCCCCCTCTCCTTTCAAGGAGAGGGGAGTCTTAGCACAGGAATTGCTCTGTAGGTGCGGACTCCGTTCGCGATCGCGCCCCTGGATCGCTCCTGCAGATGAGCTCCGAACGAACGACTACTGAATCGCCGCCACCGGCTGCCCGGCTACTTGCCGGCTCGCGGCTTCCTGCGGGGCGGGGGTGGCCCAGTCGGCGGCCTTGAATTCGCGGCGGATCAGGCCGTAGCTCTTCGCTGCCGTGATGGAGGCATCCAGCTTGCCGAGCAGGTCGGCATCCAGCTTGGGTGACAGTACCTCCACCAGCGGCCGATCCTGGTACTCGCTCTTGAAGATCACTGCCGGGTAGCTGGCCTGGTTCGATACCAGCTCGATATAGGCATCGCGGTTGGCCTCGGTGCTGGCCCATTGCACGGCCTGCAGCTGGACCTTGAGCAGACGCTCGGTGATGTCCGGGTGGGCGTCGACGAACGCTCCATTGCCGACCAGTACCGCCTGCAGGGTGCCGGCGCCGCCGAGGTCGCGGGTGTTCAGCGGGATTTCCGCCAGGCCCTTGTCGCGCAGGGCGAACAGGCCGGCCAGGCCCCAGGTGGCGTCGATCTGCTTGGCCGCCAGGGCGGCGAGGGCGGCGCTGAAGTCCAGGTTGATCACCTTCAGGTCCTTCTCGCTCAGGCCAGCGCTGGCCAGCGCGTTGTCGAACGACAGCTGGCTGGCGGTGCCGCGGAAGATGCCGACGCGCTTGCCCTTGAGGTCAGCCAGGGTCTTGATCCCCGAGCCCGGCTGCACGCCCAGGTAATGGTTCACGCCGCGCGCGGTGGCGGCCAGCAGGCGGCTGTCGAGGCCGCTGGACTTGCCGATGATCGCGGCAAGGTCGCCCAGGTAGGCGAAGTCCACCTGGCCGTTGGCGAAGGCTTCGTTGACCACCGGCCCGGCGCCTTTGAAGAAGCTCCACTTTATCTGGATGCCGTCGTTGGCGAATTCCTTCTCCAGCAACTGGCGGGTGTAGAGGATGTCCACGACGCCGCCGCCGGAGTGGTTCTGCCCGGCGCTGACGTCGGGCACGGCGATGCGGATTTCCTTAACCGGGTCGGCGGCCTGGGCGACCAGCGGGTAGGCGCCGAGCAGGCCGGCCAGCACCGGCGCAGCGAAGAGGGACAGCAATTGATGGGTGAGGGCCTTCATGGCGCCTGCCTCCTGCAGTGGGGGAGCGCGTCTGGCTCCGGCGCCCGCACTAAAGGCATGGGACTGGCAAGCAACAAAATAATAAAAATTCATTTTTTAGTAATTTTTCGAGCTAAGCGAGGTATTACCGGGCTTTGCAGGCAGATGCCCTGGGGGCATAAAAAATATTCAGCGAATGCATTGGATGCATGCCGGGGCCTTCCCTTAAATGGCCTGTGTTAGCTCGTAAATGCATTGATGCGACTATTTATATTCCAATGAAGAATATTACAAAGCCCTATCGCCTTGCTCTTCCCAGCCCCCTCCTGAGGCCTTCCCCTTTCGGCTGGCGTGGGCTCGAACCGTTGTTGCCGTGGCTGGTGCCGCTGGCCATCGTCCTGCTTTGGTGGACTGCCAGCCATCGTCACTGGATGTCCGCACAAATCCTCCCGACGCCCGAACTGGTGCTGCAGGCCGGCCGCGAGCTGCTCGCCGGCGAGCTGTGGCAGCACCTGGGCATCAGCTTGAAACGTCTGCTCTGGGGCCTGCTGGCCGGCATCCTCAGCGGGCTGGCACTGGGCGCCTGGCTCGGCTTCAGCCGCCGCGCCGAGCGTCTGGTGCTGCCCACCTTCAGTGCCTTGGCGCAGGTCCCGACCCTCGCCTGGATTCCTCTGTTCATGCTGTTCTTCGGCATCGGCGAGCTGCTCAAGCTGGTGGTGCTGATCAAGGCCATCATCGTTCCGGTGACGCTGCATACCCTGGTCGGCGTGCGCGACGCCCAACCCCGCCTGCGCGAGGCCGCCGCCGTGC
>NZ_JBGLYK010000222.1:0-9114 GCF_047304025.1 Pseudomonas sp. Pseusp97
GTGACGCCGTCCGCCGCTGCTCCGGCAACGCCGCCGCCGTCCCAGGCCTGACAGGTCTGCTGCAACACCCACGCCCGGCCTTGCGCCGGGCGTTTTCATTCAGGGGCGCATCAGGGCGAGAGATAGCGCTTGGCGAGGCGCTCGGCGATCAGCTGCGAGTCCGGGCGCAGGTGCGGCGCCACCAGCATCATCACCTGGAACACCACCTGGCGGACGTCGCCGGCGTGGCCGAGGATGCGCTGGTAGTCGAGGGAGAACAGCAGGGTCAGGGTGATCTGCTCCACCAGCTGGCCGAGGGCGTCGGTGTCGCTGAGCAGTTCGTCCTGCGCCTTGAGCTGCGCCAGCAGCGTGGCCAGGGTGCGCTTGAGCTGGTTGAGCCAGGCGCGCACGCCGCGGGCGAGCCTGGGCAGGCGTCCGGCGAGGTTGGAGAGGTCCTGGAAGAGGAAGCGGTAGTGCGCCAGGCGCTCGACGATCAGGTGCAGGAACAGCCAGTAGTCCTCGGCGCCCAGTCGCACGTCCTCCGGCGGATCGAGCAGCGGCGCCAGTTCGTCCTGGAAGCGCTCGAACAGCGCCAGCACCAGCGGCTCCTTGCCGTGGAAGTGGTAGTAGAGATTGCCGGGGCTGATGCCCAGTTCGGTGGCGATCTCCAGGGTGGACACATTGGGCTCGCCCTGCTCGTTGAACAGCTGCAGGGCGCATTCGAGAATCCGGTCGCGCGTTTTCATCCGTGTTCAGGTTCCAGCCGCAGTGGGGGCCGACGATAGCTTTGGTGAACGATGGCCCGCAATTGCCGACGGGCAAACTTTCGAGGAGTCGGCCGACCTGTAGGAGCGAGCTTGCTCGCGAATCTCATCGAGAGCGCAGGGGCTCAAGCGGTTCGCGAGCAAGCTCGCTCCTACGAAGAGCAGGTACCCGAGCTCAGCGCACGTGCACGTAGGTGCCCGGTGCGGCCTCCTTGGGCGGGTAGTCGGCGTTGCCCAGTTCGAAGTGCACCGGGCGGCGTTCGCCCGAGCGCTGCTGGATCCATTCCAGCCACAGCGGCCACCAGCTGCCTTCCTGGCGCTTGGTGTCGTAGTACCAGGCGCGCGGGTCGGAGCTGATCTTGCCGTTCTCGAAATAGCAGGCCTTGGGGTTGCCCGGCGGGTTGAGGATGCTCTGGATGTGTCCGCTGTTGGACAGCACGAAGCGGGTATCGCCGCCCAGCAGCTGCGCCGAGCGATAGACCGCGTCCCAGGGCGTGATGTGGTCGGTGATGCCGGCCACGTGGAAGTTGTCCACGGCCACCTTCTTCAGGTCGATGGCGGTGCCGTTGACCTCCATGGCGCCGGGGCGGGCCAGCGGGTTGTGCTTGAAGAAGTCGAGGAAGTCGCCGTGCAGCGCGGCGGGCAGGCGCGTGTTGTCGTTGTTCCAGTAGAGGATGTCGAAGGCCGGCGGCTGCTTGCCCAGCAGGTAGTTGTTGACCCAGTAGTTCCAGATCAGGTCGTTGGGGCGCATCCAGGCGAAGACCTTGGCCATGTCGCGTCCATCCAGCACGCCGTGCTGGTAGGAGCGGCGCTTGCTGGTCTCCAGGGTCTGCTCGTCGGCGAACAGCGCGGCGGGGGTCTCCACCTGGCTGTCCAGCAGGCTCACCAGGTAGGTCGCACTGGCGATCTTGCGCAACTGCCGGCGCGCCTGCAGGTGGCCCTGCAGCGCGGCGATGGTCAGGCCGCCGGAGCAGGCGCCCATCAGGTTGACGCTGCGGCTGCCGCTGATGGAGCGGCATACCTCGATGGCCTCGTCCAGTGCGGTGACATAGGTCGACAGGCCCCACTCCCGGTGGCGCGCGTCGGGGTTGCGCCAGCTCACCATGAACAGCTGCAGATTGTTCTTCAGGGCGTACTGGACGAAGCTCTTCTCCGTGCTCAGGTCGAAGATGTAGAACTTGTTGATCTGCGGCGGCACGATCAGCAGCGGCTTGGCATGCAGGTGCTCGCCCATCGGCTTGTACTGGATCAGTTCCAGCACCTCGTTGCGGAACACCACCGCGCCCGGCGTGGTGGCCAGGTTCTGGCCGATCTCGAAGGCGCTGCGGTTGACCTGGCTGGGCATGCCGCCGTTGTGCACCAGGTCGTCGAGCAGATGCTGCACGCCCTTCACCAGGCTCTGCCCGCCGGTGTTGAACAGCTCCTTGACCGCCAGCGGATTGAGCAGGGTGTTCGACGGCGAGGCGGCGTCGGAGAGGATCGACAGCAGGAAGCGCGCACGGGCGCGGTCGTCGCCGTTCAGGTCGCTCTCGTCGATCCACGCCAGCAGTTGCTTCTGCCAGGCCAGGTAGGCCTGCACGGTGCGCCGGTAGATGGGATTGAGGCGCCAGGACGGGTCCTGGAAACGCGCGTCCTGCGGGTTGGGCTGCAGCGGCGAGTCGCCGATCAGTACCTTGCCCACCTGCTTGCCGAAGGCCGCCAGATGCTTCGCCGAATGCACCGGCTGGCGTACGCCCTGCAGCGCCAGCATGCGCAGGGTGGACAGCACGTCCTTACCGCGCAGGCCGACTATCGCACTCTGCGCATTCATGTACTGGGTGGGGGCGGGGACGCTACCAGGCTCAGCTTTCTCGCGCATGAACAGCACTCCATGAAGGGTCCGACCTGAAATGGCGACGCAAGCCTTGTACCAGAACGGGAAAGTGCCCGTTCCAGACGCCTGCGCCGGTTCGAGGGGTGTGCACGGGTATCGACGCGAGAGGGCGACTGCCCGAAAACAGGGCAGTGGATCAGCAGTCGGGTTGCCCTGCGGTCACCTGCGAAGGTGGCCGCAGCGGGGCCCGGATCAGGCGTTACGTGTCGATACCCGTGAACACGCCTGTTTGTTGTTCGGCTCTTTAAAAAAAGTGCCTGCAGAGCGATCGGTCAAGGCAGGATGCCCGCCGACTGTGACGAAGCCGTGATGCCTCAGCTGGCTTTCGGGGCGAACGGGCGCGGGTGGATGACCGCGCGCTGCCGTTCTTCCTGGAGGAATTTCATGATGATCGGCGCCACGGTTTCCGCGCGGGTCACCAGGAACAGGTGGCCGTCGTCGATCACGTGCAGCTCGGAGTTGGGGATGCGCCAGGCGATCATGCGCATGTTGATCAGCGGGATGATCGGGTCGTCGTCGCCGGCCAGGATCAGCGTCGGCTGGCGGATCTTGTGCAGCCAGTGGATGCTGGTCCAGCCGAGGCCGGCAAACAGCTGCCAGTAGTAGCCCATCTTGCCGGACGAGCGCACCTTGCTGGCGAACGCCATGGCCAGCTTCGGGTCGCGGCGGAAGGCGCCGCCATAGATGTCCGGGGCGATGTGCACGCCGTAGGACGGCTGGATGTAGCGCCGCGGGCTGGCCATGCGCCAGAGCACCCTGGGCTTGCCGGGCACCATCACCGCGCCGGCGGCAGTGGCGGCGAGGATCAGCTTCTTGCAGCGCTCGGGGTAGTCGTGGGCGAACTGCTGCGCCAGGGCGCCGCCCCAGGACACGCCGATGGCCGTCACCTGGCCGTAGTCCAGGTAGTCGAGCATCCGTGCGGCCAGCTTCGCCAGGCCGGGGAAGCGGTAGGGCGTGCTGGGCGTGGACGAACCGCCGACGCCGGGGACGTCGAAGGCGATCACCTCCAGGTCCGGGTCCAGCGCGGCGACGAAGGGGAAGACCAGTTCCAGGTTGGCGCCGATGCCGTTGAAGATCAGCAGCGGGGTCATGTGTTTCTTGCCCGGGCGCACGGCGGTGCGGATGGTCTGCCCGTTGAGTTCGATGGTGCGGAACTCGAAGGGCTGCGCCGCCGGCGCCTTGCTCGGAAGGATCTCCTCTGCGCTGCGTTTGCTGCGCGCGCGCCGGCTCGTCGGCGCGGCCGGTTCCACGGCTTGCGACGATTCAGGAGTGTTGGCGTCGTCCACGGCGCCGGCTTGCGGGAGGAGTTCTGTTTTCATCGTTCGTGTACGTAGGTTCCAGGGGCGGCTTCGCCGGCCGGGTGGGCCTTGTTGCCCAGGGCGGTCGGGGCCTTGCGCGTCTTGCCCGAGCGCTCGGCGAGCCAGTTCTGCCAGTGCAGCCACCAGGAGTCGGCGTGCTTGCTGGCGTTTTCCTGCCAGGCCTTCGGATCGACCGAGAGTTCCGGGCCGGTCATGAAGCGGGCCTTGGGGTTGCCTGGCGGGTTGAGGATGCTCTGGATGTGACCGCTGTTGGACAGGATGAATTCACACTTGCCGCCCAGCAGCCGCGCGGAGCGGTAGCAGGCTTCCCAGGGCGTGATGTGATCGGACAGGCCGGCCACGCAATAGAAGTCGCAGGTGATCTGCTTGAGGTCGATCGGCGTGCCACCCACTTCCAGCGCGCCTGCGCGGGTCAGCGGGTTGGTCTTGAACATCTCCACCAGCTCGCCGTGCAGCGCGGCCGGCAGGCGCGTGGTGTCGTTGTTCCAGAACAGGATGTCGAAGGCCGGCGGCTCGTTGCCCAGCAGGTAGTTGTTGACCCAGTAGTTCCAGATCAGGTCGTTGGGGCGCATCCAGGCGAACACCTTGGCCATGTCCTTGCCTTCGAGCACGCCGGATTGGTAGGAGCGGCGCTTGGCGGCTTCCAGGGTCTTCTCGTCGGCGAACAGGGCGATCTGGGTGTTCAGTTCGAAGTCCAGCACGCTGACCATCTGGGTGAAGGCGTGGACCTTGTTCTCGCCCAGGGCCGCATAGTGGCCGAGCAGGGTGACGGTGGTGATGCCGCCGGAGCAGGCGCCGAGCATGTTCAGGTCCTTGGCGCCGGTGATGGCCAGGACCGCATCGATGGCTTCCTTCAGCGCTTCGATATAGGTGGTCAGGCCCCACTCGCGCTGCGCCTTGGTCGGGTTGCGCCAGCTGACGATGAAGGTCTGCACCTGGTTGCGCAGGCAGAAGCGCGCCAGGCTCTTCTCCGGCGACAGGTCGAAGACGTAGAACTTGTTGATCTGCGGCGGCACCACCAGCAGCGGGCGCTCGTGCACGCTCTCGGTGATCGGCTTGTACTGGATGACTTCCAGCACGTCGTTGCGGAACACCACCGCGCCTTCGGTCACGGCCAGGTTCTTGCCGACCTCGAAGGCTTCCATGTTGACCTGGCTGGGCATGCCGCCGTTGTTCACCAGGTCCTTGGCCAGGTGCGTGAGGCCGTCGAGCAGGCTCTTGCCGCCGGTCTCGAAGAAACGCTTGACCGCCGCCGGGTTGGACAGCGTGTTGGTTGGCGCCATGGCTTCGGTCATCAGGTTGATGACGAACTGGCCGCGGCTGATGTCCTGCGCGGAGAGGTCGCTCTCACCGATCCAGGTGTGCAGCTCCTTGCGCCAGGCCAGGTACGACTGCAGGTAGCGGCGGTAGAGCGGGTTCTGGCTCCAGGCCGGGTCGTTGAAGCGGCGGTCGTCGTCCGAGGGTTTCAAGTCTGACTTGCCGAGCAGGACGTTCTTCAGTTCGAGGCCGAAGTGCGCCACGTGCTTGGCGCTGTGGAACGGCTGCTTGACCGCTTGCAGCAGCACCATGCGGGCAGAGGTGAGCAGGTCCTTGCCCTGAATGCCGATCACCGGGCTGAGATTCAGGGTGTTTTCCGCGGCTTGCTGGGGTAGATCGCTGTTGTTCTTCTGGGTCATCGGCGACGCTCCATTGTCCTGAGACGCATACTGGCGGGGCTCACCTTCGTGACGTGGGGCCAAGTACTGCTCGGGGTTGCGGAACGTGGAGAGGGCTCCACGCGATTCATCTGCTTGGCGGCATCACTGGAAGATCAGGAAACCACGCTCTATGCACTGTAGCTCCGTACATTGCACTGCCTTGGTTACCCGAGTTTCCTTCGCCGCGCAAGCTGGTGCAGCGTGGGCCAACTCCTAGGAGTATGTCGGGAAAAGTTAGAAAACGCGCCCTAGAGCGGGGGCATCGTGCCAATCCCGGAGTGGCCACTACACACGCATCAGTCTGCAACGGGAATGTTGCAAATGGCGTGCCCTGCAGCGAATGCCCGACGAAGGTTGGTGTGCGGGGGAGGCGAGGAGGAAAGATCGAACGAGTTGTAGGGAGAAGGTGAAGGGTTGTGCGGGAAGACGCTCTTGATCCTTGTAGGAGCGAGCTTGCTCGCGAACCAACCCCCGCCGCGGGGCTATTCGCGAGCAAGCTCGCTCCTACAGAAATGCGATGGTGCGGGGCGATCAGCGCGTAGGGCGCATAACCCGGAACGGGTTATCCGCCGATGGCATCAATGGCGGATAACGCCTTAGGCGTTATGCGCCCTACACGGTATTGCGAGGTGCAGAGTCCGCTCCTACGCAGGCGGCAGTTCGGCGTTAGCTGCTTACAGCATCAGCTTGACCACGGATTCCGACGGGTCGCGCGACTTGCCGGCCTTCTCCAGTTGCGCCAGGTAGTCGGCCCACATCTCGTCCTGGCGCACGCACAGTTCGTAGAGGTAGTCCCAGGTGAACAGGCCGCTGTCGTGGCCGTCGTCGAAGGTCAGCTTGAGCGCGTACTGGCCGGCCGGCTCCAGGTTGCTCAGGCCGACGTTCAGCTTGCCCACCTGCAGCACCGGGTTGCCGTGGCCCTGGACTTCCGCCGATGGCGAATGCACGCGCAGGAACTCGGCGGACAGCTCGTAGGACTGCTCCCCGTAAGTCAGCGACAGCTTCTTCGAGGCCTTGTGCAGCTTGATGGCGGAGGGAATGTGCATCTGAAAGCTCCGAGCTGAAAGCCGCAAGCGGTGCTCTGCTTGCCGCCTGCAGCTTATCGCTTGTGGCTACTTTTAAAGGATGTAGCGCGACAGGTCTTCGTCCTGGGCCAGTTCGCCCAGGTGGCCGTTGACGTAGGCCGCGTCGATCACGATGGCCTTGTCGCTGTGCTCGCTGGCGAGGTCGGCGGCGTCGAAGGACACCTCTTCGAGCAGGCGCTCGAGCAGGGTGTGCAGGCGACGGGCACCGATGTTCTCGGTCTTCTCGTTGACCTGGAAGGCGATCTCCGCGAGGCGCTTGATGCCGTCGGCGGCGAACTCGATGTCCAGACCCTCGGTCTTCAGCAGCGCGGTGTACTGCTCGGTCAGCGAGGCGTGCGGCTCGCTGAGGATGCGCTCGAAGTCGCTCGGGCTCAGGGCTTTCAGCTCGACGCGGATCGGCAGGCGGCCCTGCAGTTCCGGCACCAGGTCGCTGGGCTTGGACAGGTGGAACGCGCCCGAGGCGATGAACAGGATGTGGTCGGTCTTCACCATGCCCAGCTTGGTGTTCACCGTGCAGCCTTCGATCAGTGGCAGCAGGTCGCGCTGCACGCCCTCGCGGGAGACGTCGGCGCCACCGGCATTGGCGCGCTTGGCGATCTTGTCGATCTCGTCGATGAAGACGATGCCGTTCTGCTCCACCGCTTCCAGCGCGCGGGCCTTGAGATCTTCTTCGTTGACCAGGCGCTGCGCCTCCTCGTCGCGAACCAGCTTCATGGCCTCGGCGACCTTCAGCTTGCGGGTCTTGCGCTTGCCCTTGCCCATGTTGGAGAACAGGTTCTGCAACTGGTTGGTCATCTCTTCCATGCCGGGCGGGGCCATGATTTCCACGCCCGAGGGAATGTCGGCGACCTCGATGTCGATTTCCTTGTCGTCCAGCTGGCCCTCGCGCAGGCGCTTGCGGAACAGCTGGCGGGTGTTGGAGTCCTCGCGCGGCGGCTCGTCGCCGAAGCCGGTGGTGCGCGCCGGCGGCAGCAGGGCGTCGAGGATGCGCTCTTCGGCGGCATCTTCGGCGCGGTACTTCACCTTCTGCACTTCCTGCTCGCGGAGCATCTTGATCGCGGCATCGGCGAGGTCGCGGATGATCGACTCGACGTCACGGCCGACATAGCCGACCTCGGTGAACTTGGTCGCTTCCACCTTGATGAAGGGCGCGTTGGCCAGCTTGGCCAGGCGGCGGGCAATCTCGGTCTTGCCGACGCCGGTCGGGCCGATCATCAGGATGTTCTTCGGCGTCACTTCGGCGCGCAGTTCAGCCGGCAGCTGCATGCGCCGCCAGCGGTTGCGCAGGGCGATAGCGACGGCGCGCTTGGCGTCGTCCTGGCCGATGATGTGGCGGTTGAGTTCGTGGACGATCTCGCGGGGAGTCATGGACATGTGACTGGCTACTCCGGAACGACAGCGCTCAGACGGCGCTGTCGAGCTCCTCAAGGGTCAGGTTCTGGTTGGTGAACACGCAGATGGAGCCGGCGATGTTCAGTGCGGTTTCGGCGATCTCGCGGGCGCTCATCTCGTCGCTGCCTTTCTGCAGCAGGGCCAGCGCCGCTGCCTGGGCGAAGCCGCCGCCCGAACCCATGGCGATCAGGCCATGCTCGGGTTCGACCACGTCACCGTTGCCGGTGATGATCAGCGATGCGTCCTTGTTGGCCACGGCGAGCATGGCTTCCAGGCGGCTCAGGGAGCGGTCGGTGCGCCAGTCCTTGGCCAGTTCGACAGCGGCGCGCACCAGGTGGCCCTGGTGTTTTTCCAGCTGCTGCTCGAAGCGTTCGAAGAGGGTGAAGGCATCGGCGGTGGCGCCGGCGAAGCCGGCCAGCACTTCACCGTGGTACAGGCGGCGGACTTTCTTCGCGTTGCCTTTCATCACGGTGTTGCCCAGGGAAACCTGGCCGTCGCCGCCCATGACGACTTTGCCGTTACGGCGGACAGATACGATGGTGGTCAAGGGTCTTACTCCACACTAGCGGGGCGATGTGCCCGAATGCAGAGTCAGATGGGGACTAGGAAGGCGGGGTTCAAGTCCTGCGCCGGACGAGGAGCGCGCATTTCGCGCGCCGCCCGTCGGCGCAAGCCTTGGCGTGGCCGGGGTTCAGCGGGTCTGGCGCTGCTGTAACAGCAGGTTGCTGAAACCGTTGCCGGCAAGTTGCTTCTGCGCGGCGGAGGCCTTGGCGCGGTCGCCGTAGGGGCCGACCATCACGCGGTACCAGGTTTCGTCGCGCACGGTGCCGGACTCCACGCGGGCGTTCTGGCCCATCATGATGATCTGCGCGCGCAGGTGGTCGGCATCGGTCTGTTTGCGGAACGAGCCGGCCTGCAGGTAGTACTGCCTGCTGCCCATCGGCATCAGCTTCTACACCTTCGAATCGATCAGCTACATCATCGACGTGTACCGCGGCGACACGC
>NZ_JBGLYK010000223.1:0-8970 GCF_047304025.1 Pseudomonas sp. Pseusp97
CTCCAGTCCCGCCGGTGCCACCGGTGCCGCCGCCGGTACCGCCACTGCCGCCACTGCCATCGCCGCCCGAACCGGAGCCGGAGCCGGAGCCGGAGCCATCGTCAGTACTGCTGCTGTCGGAAGAGCGGTGGTGACTGCTGCCGCCGTGGCTGCTGCAACCTTGCAGGGACAGGGCAACGACAAGAAGGGAAAGTGCGAAAACGCGGATCGGGCCTGACATATCGAATTCCTCCATGAGAACGTCAGTCAGCGTGCGTCCCGGTCGGTATCCGGCGAGCCGCTGAGCTGCTCTGGAGTCAGTTCTAGAGGTTTGTTTCCAGGCGCGAAATTGGAACTTGTATATAGTCGTTTTGTGAAAAACAACTCACTGATTTTTAAGGGGAAACTAAAGAATTAAGACCGTTTTGCCAGTATTTTTAATACCTTGGATATAGCGCTTTTCGCACGATGGTTCCGTTTGCTGCCTGCGCAAGCGCTCATTTGCCCTGGAATCGGCCTTCGCGGCGTTCCAGCATGGCGTTCAACCCCTCCTGCGCATCCGCGGTGGACAACAGTTCGCTGGCCATCGCCGGCAACAGCCTTGCGGCCGCTTCTTCGCCTTCGTCGAGGCTGCGACGCGCCGAGGCAAGGGTGGCGCGGATACCCAGCGGTGCCTGGGCGGCGACTCGCTGGGCCAGCCAGAGCGCACGGGGCATCAGCTCTTCCGGCGCGGTGACTTCCTGCACCAGGCCGATGCGATAGGCCTCGTGGGCATCGAAGGGGTCACCGGTGAGCAGCCAGCGCATGGCATTGCCCCAGCCGGCCACCTGGTGCAGGCGCAAGGTGGCGCCACCGAAGGGGAAGATGCCGCGCTGCACTTCGAGCTGGGCGAAGCGCGCATTGCTGGCGCACAGGTTGATGTCGGCGGCGAGCATCAGCTCGATGCCCAGGGTGAAGCAGTAGCCCTGGGCGGCCACCAGCAGCGGTTTGGTCAGGCGCCGTCCGCCGAAGGTTCCCCAGGGATCGGCCGAGCCTTCGGGCATGCTCCAGCCGGTGCGGAAGGTCTCGCCGATATTGGCCAGGTCCAGGCCGGCGGTGAAGTGTTCGCCATGGGCGAATACCAGGGCGCAACGCAGGTCGTCGTCGCGCTCGTATTCGCCGAAGGCCAGCACCAGCTGGGTGAGCATCTCCAGGTCGAAGGCGTTGCGCTTGTCGACCCGGTTCAGGCCCAGCAGCAGGACGTGGTCAAGGCGTTCGACAGTGATGCGCGGTTCGCTGCTGGCGGTCATCGGCGGGCTCCGGTCAGGTGGCTTGCACGGTATAGCCGGCGGGGCGGGGGTTGTCCACGCCATGACCGTTCGCCGGCCTTGTTCCGAAAAGAAACACATTGGTCAGGAATTTCCGGTATGATACGCGCCGGCCAAACGCTGGCCTCGTTTCGGATCCCGCATTTTTCCGCAGCTTCAGGCTCGGTCTGTGTGTCCGCAGTGCGGACTTCCTTGACGCATTCTTCCAATCTTCATTTCGCAAATCCCCGCTTCCAGCTGCCTGGGTGACTTCATTGTCGTACAGGGCATGCGCAGCTCGGCTATTGGGTCTTTGCGGATGTACTTAGAGGCAAAACCCATGACCCAGGAAACCGCCGGCTTCGCCGCGCTCGGTCTTCACCCCAGTGTTCTCGCTGCTATTGCTGCTGTCGGCTATGAAGAGCCGTCGCCGATCCAGGCCCAGTCGATCCCGGTGATCCTCGAAGGCCACGACATGATCGGCCAGGCCCAGACCGGTACCGGCAAGACCGCTGCCTTTGCGCTGCCGATGCTGTCGCAGATCGAGCCGAGCCGCCGCGTACCGCAGGTACTGGTGCTGGTGCCGACCCGTGAGCTGGCCCTGCAGGTTGCTACCGCTTTCGAAACCTATTCCAAGCAGATGCCGGGCGTCGGCGTCATTGCCGTCTACGGCGGCGCGCCCATGGGCCCGCAGCTGAAGGCTCTGCGCCAGGGCGCTCAGGTCGTGGTCGCCACGCCGGGCCGCCTGTGCGACCACCTGCGCCGCGACGAAAATCTGCTGTCCACCATCAAGAGCCTGGTGCTCGACGAAGCGGACGAAATGCTCAAGCTCGGCTTCATGGATGACCTCGAAGTGATCTTCGAAGCCATGCCGTCCAGCCGCCAGAGCGTGCTGTTCTCCGCGACCCTGCCGGCCTCGATCCGCAGCATCGCCGAACGCCACCTGAAAGAGCCCAAGCACGTCCGTATCGCTGCCAAGACCCAGACCGTCGCCCGCATCGAGCAGGTGCACCTGATGGTCCACGCCGACCAGAAGCCGGCCTCGATCCTGCGTCTGCTGGAAGTCGAGCAGTTCGACGCGCTGATCGGCTTCGTCCGCACCAAGCAGGCCACCCTGGACATCGCCGAGCTGCTCGAGCGCCAGGGCTACCGTGCTGCCGCGCTGAATGGCGACATGCCGCAGGCCCAGCGTGAGCGCGTGATCGAGTCGCTGAAAGACGGCTCACTGGACATCGTCATCGCCACCGACGTCGCCGCTCGCGGCCTGGACGTGGCGCGCATCACCCACGTACTGAACGTGGACATGCCGTACGATCCGGAATCCTACGTACACCGTATCGGCCGTACCGGCCGTGCCGGTCGTGAGGGCCGCGCCCTGCTGCTGGTGACTCCGCGCGAGCGCCGCATGCTGCAGGTGATCGAGCGTGTGACCGGCCAGAAGGTCGGCGAAGTTCGCCTGCCGGACGCCGAAACCGTGCTCGAGGCGCGCCTCAACCGCCTGGCCACCGGCCTGCAACCGCTGCTGGCCAACGCCGTTGCCAGCCGTGGCGCCGTGCGTGACGAGCTGTGCCGTCGCCTGGGTACCGACATGGACACCCTGGCCGCCGTGCTGCTGGCCAAGCTGACCGAAGGCAAGGCGCTGGACCTGGAATCGGTCCGCCGCGAACAGCCGCTGACCCCGGCCGCCCCGCGTGAGCGCAGCGACCGTTACGAGCGCGGCGAGCGTGGCGATCGCCCCGAGCGCGGTGATCGTCCGGAGCGCAGCGGCGAGCGTCGTCCGATGGCTGCTCCGTCGGAAGGCAAGGCCCGTTGCCGCACCGCCCTGGGCGCCCGTGACGGCGTACAGGCGAAGAACCTGCTGGGCGCCATCCTCAACGAGGGCGGCCTGTCCCGCGAGGCCATCGGCCGCATCCAGATCCGCGAGACCTTCAGCCTGATCGAGCTGCCGGAAGAGAACCTCGACCGTCTGCTGACCAAGCTCAAGGACACCCGCGTCGCTGGCAAGGCCTTGCGCCTGCGCCGTTATCGCGAAGACTGATTCGTCAGCCCCGTGCATGAAAAAGCCCCGCCATTGGCGGGGCTTTTTCGTTTCCGGGGGGGGCTTTTCTGTAGGAGCGAGCTTGCTCGCGAACCATTTACCGGAAACTCCAGTGCAATGGGGTTTGCGAGCAAGCTCGCTCCTACGAAGAGCCATTTGTTCAGCCGAAGCGGTAGATATCCATCCCCAGCGCGCCGAGCGTGAAGCCGGCGTGCTCCACCGTCATTGGCGACCCGCCCGCGCCGCGGGCGAAGTACAGCGGCAACAGGTGCTCGTCGCGCGGATGGTTGCGTACTGCGTGCGGCGCCTGCTGGCGATAGTCGAACAGGGCGGCTTCGTCGTCGGCCTCCAGGCGCTCCACCATCCAGTCGCGGAAGGCCTTGGCCCAGGGCGTGATGACCTCGGGGCCGGCATGCCAGTCCAGCTCGCCCAGGTTATGGGTGATGCTGCCCGAACCGATCAGCAGGATGCCTTCCTCGCGCAGCGCACGCAGCGCCACGCCGATGCGGTGCTGCATGGGGGCGCCGAGGCGGCTCGGCAGCGACAGTTGCACGACGGGTATATCGGCGTCCGGGTACATCAGGCTCAGCGGGACCCAGGTACCGTGGTCCAGCGGGCGCTGCGGATCGAGGGTGGCGGACAGGCCATCGTCGGCCAGCAGCTCGGCGGCTCGCCGGGCCAGTTCCGGCGAGCCGGCGGCCGGGTACTGCACCGCGTAGAGCTCCGGCGGGAAGCCGTAGAAGTCGTGCCAGGTGTCCGGCTTGGGCGATGCGGTGATACGCAGGTCGGGGGTTTCCCAGTGGGCGGAGACCACCAGGATGGCCTTGGGGCGCGGCAGCTCTTGCGCCAGGCGCTTCAAGGGAGCCTCGCTGGCACCGGGGTCCAGCGCCAGCATGGGAGAACCGTGGGAGATGAACAGGGCAGGGAGCATGGCGAACCTCGCTACTTGAATGACTCCATGTTCCCGCGGCTAAAGATCGAAATCCAGTATAGGTTTTTGACAGTAATGATCGTCCAGCTCGATTTATTGCTGGGAAAGGATTCCCCTGGACCGCATCGCTGTGGAAGTGCGAACTCGGTTGCAGAGTCATGGAGCCAGTCGCCATAGAGCGCATTGGCAGGATGTCAGTCGGACGATGCGTTAGAGTTTGCGGAAATTTCCGAAACAGATGGCGAATTCGGCTATGCAGAAAGTTGAACAAGTCCTGGTGCTCGAACTCGGTGACTGCCTCCGTCTGGAGGACGGCACCGAGATCTGCGTGCAGCGGGTGCGCGGTGACCAGGTCCGGCTGAAAATACTGGAGTCCGGAGAGCGCCAACGCGAGCGGCGCGGCACCTGGTGGCGCTGGCTGTTGCCCCGCGCGATGCGAAGTGTTTGAACAGGTGACCTATGCAGCATGAATTCTGGCAGTCGCGCTGGGCGCGCAATCAAATCGGTTTCCATCAGCAGGCGGTGAACCCCGGCCTGCAACGGCACTGGCCGAACCTGCAATTGCCCGAGGAGTCCCAGGTGCTGGTGCCGCTGTGCGGCAAGAGCCTGGACATGCTCTGGCTGGCGCAGTGGGGGTACCGCGTGCTGGGTGTCGAATTGGCCGAAAGGGCTGCCGTCGACTTCTTCGCTGAATTGGGTGTCGTACCGCAGATCACTGAGGAAGGCGCGCTGCGCCGATACAGCTACGAGCGCCTGGAGATTCTCCAGGGCGATTTCTTCGATGTCACGCCCGCGCAGGTGGCTGGCTGCAGCGCGTTGTACGACCGCGCAGCGCTGATCGCCCTGCCGCCGGATCTGCGCGCCGACTATGCGGTGCATCTGCAGCGCATCCTGCCGTATCAGGCGCGCGGGTTGGTGATCAGCCTGGAATACCCGCAGGCCGAGATGGATGGCCCGCCGTTCGCCGTGCTGGCGGATGAGGTGCGCGCGCTCTTCGCCGAGGGCTGGGCGATGGAGGAAGTGGAGCGCCTGGATGTGCTGGCGGACAATCCGAAGTTCCTCAAGCGCGGCGTCAGCAACCTGGACGAAGTGGTGTTCGCGCTGCGTCGCGGCTTAATTGCAGGCAAGAAAAAGGGCGGCCCGCGGGCCGCCCTTTTTTATCGCCTTGAAGCTTAGCGGCCGGCGGCGCGCAGGGCTTCGATGCGGTCTTCCAGCGGCGGGTGGCTCATGAACAGGCCGGCGAGGCCGTGCTTGAGGTTGCCGTTGATGCCGAAGGCCTGCAGCGAATCGGGCATCTGCACCGGCACGCCCTGTTCGGCGCGCAGGCGTTGCAGGGCTGCGATCATCGCGCCGGTGCTGGCCAGACGGGCGCCGGCTTCGTCGGCGCGGTATTCGCGTTTGCGCGAGAACCACATGACTATGATGCTGGCGAGGATGCCCAGGACCAGCTCGGCGAAGATGGTCGCGACGAAGTAGCCGATGCCCGGACCGTCCTCGTTCTTCAGGATCGCCTTGTCGACGAAGTTGCCGAAGATGCGCGCGAAGAACATCACGAAGGTGTTCACCACGCCCTGGATCAGCGCCAGCGTAACCATGTCGCCGTTGGCCACGTGGCCGATCTCGTGGGCCAGCACGGCTTTCACTTCTTCAGGCGAGAAGCGCTCCAGCAGGCCCTGGCTGACCGCGACCAGTGCGTCGTTGCGGTTCCAGCCGGTGGCGAAGGCATTGGCCTCGTAGGCGGGGAAGATGCCCACTTCCGGCATCTTGATGCCGGCCTCGCGGGACAGCTCTTCCACGGTCTGCAGCAGCCACTGTTCATGGCGGGTGCGCGGCTGGCTGATGATCTCGGTGCCGGTGCTCATCTTCGCCATCCACTTGGAGATGAACAGCGAAACCAGGGAGCCGGCAAAGCCGAAGACGGCGCAGAAAATCAGAAGGCTACCGTAATTCTGGCCGGTGAAACGGTCCACGCCGAGCAGTTTCAGGGTGATGCTGGCGATCACCAGAACTGCCAGGTTGGTGGCCAGGAACAACAGGATGCGCATCATGGCGTAAAGCTTCTCCTCACGGTGACATGGGCAAAACCGCCTGGGAACGCGGCTTTGCGGATCGCCGGGCACAGGCGGCCACGGGATCGCTGAATAGTATGCGGGGTATATACGGTTGGCCCCCAGGCGATTCAACTCGGGGACTATTTCAACTTGTGTCGCCTGCGCGGACTAGGGGCGCCCGAGGTCGCTTTCGAAGAGTAGACGTGTCAGCCGCGCGATGCGTTCCCCGTGCCGGGCTGCGAGGGCTTCGCGCAGCTGGTTGGCCAGCGTGGCCTGGTCGCGGCGCACGCTGGGCGGCAGTTCCTCGCCGTCGCGCACGGCGTGGGGGACGATGCGGGTCAGGCGCAGAAAGGCCTTTTCGCTGAGAACCGCCTGGTCCAGCGCTTCGTAACGAATGGTTGCCTCGAAGCGCAGGTAGCCCTCGTCGGCCAGCCACAGGAGCGCACCCAGGCAGCTCTGGTGGCGGGTACTGGGCAGGCCGAACTCGTCCGGCTCTTCCCGGCCGATCAGGTCCTCGACGTAGAGGGCGATCTTGCGCGGGAAGGCCTGGTAGAGCGTCAGCAGGCCGGAGGCGGCATCCTTGTAGAAGTCGTCGATCTGCAGGTCCATTTATGCGCTGGGATTCACTGGCGATGATTATTGGCGATAGCTTTTCAGGAAGTTGCCGATGCGTCCGATGGCCTGTTCCAGGTCATCGACACGCGGCAGGGTAACCACCCTGAAGTGATCCGGCCAGGGCCAGTTGAAAGCGGTGCCCTGAACGATGAGCAACTTCTCGGAAAGCAGCAGGTCGAGGACGAATTTCTCGTCGTTGTGGATCGGACAGACCTTCGGATCGATGCGCGGGAAGGCATAGAGCGCGCCCATGGGCTTGACGCAGCTGACGCCGGGAATGTCGTTGAGCAATTCCCAGGCGCGGTTGCGCTGTTCCAGCAGGCGTCCGCCCGGCAGGACCAGGTCGTTGATGCTCTGGTAGCCGCCCAGTGCGGTCTGGATCGCGTGCTGGCTGGGCACGTTGGCGCACAGGCGCATGTTGGCCAGGATGTCCAGGCCCTCGATGTAGCTCTGGGCCTTGTGCTTGGGCCCGGAAATGGCGATCCAGCCGGAACGGAAGCCCGCCACGCGGTAGGACTTGGACAGCCCGTTGAAGGTCAGGCAGAGCACGTCCGGCGCCAGCGAGGCGGTGGAGATGTGCTGGGCCTCGTCGTAGAGGATCTTGTCGTAGATCTCGTCGGAGAAGATCACCAGGTTGTGCTGGCGGGCCAGCTCGACGATGTCCAGCAGCACTTCCCTGGAGTAGACCGCGCCGGTGGGGTTGTTCGGGTTGATCAGCACCAGGGCCTTGGTGTTGCTGGTGATCTTCGCCTTCATGTCGGCGACGTCGGGGAACCAGCCGGCCAGCTCGTCGCACAGGTAGTGCACCGGCTTGCCGCCGGAGAGGGCGACCGAGGCGGTCCACAGCGGGTAGTCGGGCGCCGGGATCAGCACCTCGTCACCGTTGTTGAGCAGCGCCTGCAGGGCCATGACGATCAGCTCGGAGACGCCGTTGCCGAGGTAGATGTCCTCGATGCCGACGCCTTCCACCTGCTTCTGCTGGTAGTACTGCATCACCGCCTTGCGCGCGCTGAACAGCCCCTTGGAATCGCTGTAGCCCTGGGCAGTGGGCAGGTTGCGGATGACGTCCTGGAGAATCTCGTCCGGCGCCTCGAAACCGAACGGCGCCGGGTTGCCGATGTTCAGCTTGAGGATGCGGTGGCCTTCCTCTTCCAGGCGCTTGGCGTGCTTGAGCACGGGCCCGCGAATGTCGTAGCAGACGTTGGCGAGCTTGTTCGATTTGGTGACCTGCATGATCTGGGATTCCGAAATAGTCCGCGGCCGGCGACTTGGCAGGCTGTAACGCGGGTGACAGACTGGCGTCAAATGAGGGGTTCGGAAGTGCTTTTCCCTGGTGTCGACCCTGAAAATCGACAGGAAAACAGTGGATTTCTCGAAAAAGTAGAGTTTTTAAGGCTTTTCTATCGCGAGAATGTCTCTGTGCGGCAGATTCTGAACCTGACGTTAACCACGCGCATCATACGTGCGGCCCGATTCCCGGAAAAGGAGGCATCGGGCATTTTTTCCATTAATGGAGGCAGATCGATGGAAAAGCTGGAAAAGCCCCTGGAATCCTGGCGTGACGAACTCACCGACGAGCAGTTCCATGTCTGCCGCCTGGGCGGCACCGAACGCGCCTTCACCGGCGAATACCACGACACCAAGACCCCGGGCATCTACCACTGCGTGTGCTGCGGCACCGCGCTGTTCGACTCCGATGCCAAGTACGATTCGGGCAGCGGCTGGCCGAGTTATTTCCAGCCGGTGAACGGCGAGGTGGTCAAGGAGCTGGAGGACTTCAGCCACGGCATGCACCGCATCGAAGTGCGCTGCGGCAAGTGCGATGCGCATCTGGGCCACGTCTTCCCCGACGGCCCGCGGCCGACTGGGCTGCGTTACTGCATCAACTCGGCATCCTTGAAGCTGGTGCCCAAGGAGTGACCCAAAGGCCCGCCATCGAGCGGGCCTTTTCTTTGGGGCTTTTTTCTTTGGGGCTTTTCGTAGGAGCGGGGGGTGGGGGGGGGAAAGAAACGGGGGGGGGGGCCGGGGGGAAACATGGGGGCGGACGGGGGGAGGAAAAGTATAGATTTT
>NZ_JBGLYK010000224.1:0-8823 GCF_047304025.1 Pseudomonas sp. Pseusp97
TTCTCCAGCACATGGCCGGCGACAGCTGCACCGGCCATGTGCTGGAGAAGGCGCTGCCGCCGACCAAGGCCATCTACGGCTATCCCTACCTGTCCCGCGAGTGCGGCTATGACGACGCCACCATCGTCTACGGCAAGGCCGACGGCAGCCAGCACCTGGTCGTGACCCTGACCGACACCGGCCTGCCGGCGCCGGGCGCCGACCAGCAGGGCGAGGCCGCCAGACAGTACCTGGCCGCCCAGGCCAAGCTGCGCGACACCACCGCGAAGAACGTCTCGCTGCTCAACCAGGCCCGCCAGGCCGCATTGCAGAACGGCACCGCCGCGCAGTTCGGCGGCGAGCAGTACCTGCCGGTGATCGACAGCACCCGCATGGGCGACCCGCTGGCCATCAGCGTGCCGGGGCCGGACGACAAGGCCGGCGAATCCAGCCTGACCGGCCTGATCAAGGGCCGCTACGTGCTCAACATGACCTCCCCGGACAAGCCCAACGGTGGCACCGCGCAGTCCCTGCGCGAGCTGTTCGTGCCGATCTCCGAGCAGATGGCGCTGACCAAGCTGCCCTGATCCATCCCGCGGCCTCCCGTCAGCGGGAGGCCTGCGCCCTCCGGCGGCGAGCGACTATCCGTTGCTACGCTGCTGCCTGACGTACAACGTTTTCCGAGGCCGCACCATGACCGACAACACCCAGCAGTTCGCCAGCGACAACTATTCCGGCATCTGCCCCGAAGCCTGGGCAGCCATGGCCGAAGCCAACCGCGGCCACGAACGCGCCTATGGCGACGACCAGTGGACCGCCCGCGCTTCCGACTACTTCCGCGAGCTGTTCGAGACCGACTGCGAGGTCTTCTTCGCCTTCAACGGCACCGCAGCCAACTCCCTGGCCCTGGCGGCGCTGTGCCAGAGCTACCACAGCGTGATCTGCGCCGAGACCGCCCACGTCGAGACCGACGAGTGCGGCGCGCCGGAGTTCTTCTCCAACGGCTCCAAGCTGCTGCTGGCGCGCACCGATGCCCAGGGCAAGCTGACCCCGGAGGCGATCCGCGAGATCGCCTTGAAACGCCAGGACATCCATTACCCGAAGGCGCGTGTGGTCACCATCACCCAGGCCACCGAGGTCGGCACCGTCTACCGCCCGGACGAGCTGCAGGCGCTCAGCGCCACCTGCCGCGAACTGGGCCTGCACCTGCACATGGACGGCGCGCGCTTCTCCAACGCCTGTGCCTTCCTCGGCGCGACCCCGGCCGAGCTGACCTGGAAGGCCGGCGTCGAAGTGCTCTGTTTCGGCGGCACCAAGAACGGCATGGCGGTGGGCGAGGCCATCCTGTTCTTCAACCGTGAACTGGCCGAAGGCTTCGACTACCGCTGCAAGCAGGCCGGCCAGCTGGCCTCGAAGATGCGCTTCCTCGCCGCGCCCTGGGTCGGCGTGCTGCAGGACGACGCCTGGATGCACTACGCCAGCCACGCCAACCGCTGTGCGCAACTGCTGGCCGAGCGCGTCGCCGACATACCGGGCGTGCAGCTGATGTTCCCGGTGGAGGCCAACGGCGTCTTCCTGCAGATGTCCGAACCCGCCCTGGAGGCCCTGCGCCAACTGGGCTGGCGCTTCTACACCTTCATCGGCGCCGGCGGCGCGCGCTTCATGTGCTCCTGGGATACCGAGATCGCCCGCGTCGAGGAACTGGCGGCCGACATTCGCCGGGTAATGGGCGCCTGAGCCTGAGTTGTCCCCAGGCGCTGGGGACGGTTGCTCGCGCAACCTGTCCCCAACCTGTGGATGAATGCCTGCAGGCCGCGGGTGGAGTGGCTTACATATTACTGATCAAAACTTGATCACGGCGGTTTTTCTGTAGGAGCGAGCTTGCTCGCGAACCGCATTGCACCCGATCCCCGGTATGAAGCGAATCTACGGATGTTCGCGAGCAAGAACTAGGCGTCCCCCTCGCTCCTACAGGTTCAGCGCCGCTATATGCGCACCGCCGTCCCGCTCACGCTGACCATCAGCATGCTGCCGTTCTGCCCCACCACCTCGTAGTCCAGGTCGATGCCGACCACGGCGTTGGCGCCCAATTCCTGCGCGCGCTCCTGCAGCTCCTCGCAGGCGATCTCCCGCGCCCTGCCCAGTTCCTTCTCATACGCACCGGAGCGGCCGCCGATGATGTCGCGCAGGCCGGCGAACAGGTCACGGAACACGTTCGCGCCCAGGATCGCCTCGCCAACCACGATGCCGCGGTATTCCTGGATGGTCTTGCCCTCGATGGTGGGCGTGGTGGTCAGGATCATGGGACTGTCTCCTCTGCTGGGGGAAATCCAGCATAGCCCGCACCCCTGCGAAGGCCGCACCGGCTGTGTGTCAGCATTTGCCGAAACACCGTGGGCAACCTTGTGATAAAGCTGTGGATAAATGGGTGGAAAATGCCAGCCGCGTGGTACTTCGATGAATAGCCGGAAATCGTCGGCGAGCTTGACCGGAAGCCCGTAAGTCGCGGCTTTCAGCGGTGAATGGGGGTGTTGTGAAGATCTCCACAATGGCTGTGGAGGCAAGCTTGTCCAACCTGTGGAAAAACTGTTGGGAGGTGCCCGGGGAGCCGATGGTGCGGGGCTTCCCTGAATCTGGCTGTTTTCTGATCAGCCGCGGTTTTTCAAACACTTGCGAGCCTGTGTATCGATTACGGCGACATTCCTGTGCACGATCCTGGGACCACTATCCCCGCTTTGTGTTGACCCGCTTGTGCGCCTCCTGTGGAAAACATCCTCAGCGCCACGCCCTGCGGGGCTTCTACGGGATTGTTCAAGGATTGATCAGCGCAGGAGGCAAGCAACTGATCCAAGGCGACTTTTCCCCAGTGGCGCGGGCTGCGCGAAACTTTCCACAGTGGCTGTGGGGCGAATCTCGCAGAAGGTGTGGACAACCTGTATCCAGATCGCTGCAGGCCGCGCCCGGCGTGCTTCCGTTTCTTCAGTACATTTTTTGATCAAATGCCGAAAGTCCCGTCATGACTGGCTTGCAGCGAATTTCGCGACGGGTTTTCCACAGCGGCTGTGCAGCGTTCTGCCCGCAAGGTGTGGGTGGGTTGTGGATGGATTGCTGCAAGCCTCGTGGGTGTTGGCTTGCGCCGGTCTGGTCAATATTTGTCCAGTGATACAGGTCCCGCTGCCTATACTCCAAGCACCCTGGGGGCGGGAGATTCAGCATGTCCAGTTACTCGGTGGAACAGATCCGCACCGTGGCCCTGGTCGGCCACGGCGACAGCGGCAAGACGCTGCTTGCCGAAGCGTTGCTGCAGCACAGCGGCGCCATTCCCAGCATGGGCTCGCTGGAGCGCGGCGACACTCTCTGCGACTCCGATCCGCTGGAGCGCGAATACCACCACTCCCTGTCCGCGGCCCTGGCGCATTTCGAGCACGAGGGCGCGCAGGTCCGTCTGATCGATACGCCCGGTTATCCCGACTTCATCGGCCACGCGCTGCCGGCACTGGCGGCTGTGGAAACGGCGCTGGTGGTAGTCAATGCCCAGAACGGTATCGAGCTGAGCACCCGCCGCATGATGGACTGGGCCGGCCAGCGCGGGCTGTGCCGGATGCTGGTGGTGAACAAGATCGACGCCGAGCGCATCGACCTGCCGGGCCTGCTGGCGGCTTTGCGCGAGTCGTTCGGCAAGGAGGTATTGCCCATCAACCTGCCCGCCGAGGATGGCGCCCGGGTTGTGGATTGTTTCTTCAGTCCCGACGGCGAGGCTGATTTTTCCTCGGTGGCCGCGGCGCACCAGGCGCTGGTTGACCAGGTCGTGGAGGTCGACGAGGCGCTGATGGCGCATTACCTGGAAGAGGGCGAGGTAGCCCCCGAGGCGCTGCACGAGCCCTTCGAGCGGGCCCTGCGTGAAGGCCACCTGATTCCACTGTGCTTTGTCTCCGCTCGCACTGGTGCAGGTGTGCCGGAGCTGGCCAACATCCTCGCGCGCCTGGCGCCGAACCCCGCCGAGGGCAACCCGCCGCTGTTCCTGCGCACCGACGAAAAGGGCGCCGAGCACCCGGTGAAGTCCAGCCCCGACCCGGCCGCCCACGTGCTGGCCCATGTCTTCAAGGTGGTGATCGACCCTTTCGTTGGCCGCCTGGCGGTGTTCCGCGTGCACCAGGGCACGATCCGCCGGGAGATGCAGCTGTTCGCCGGCGACGGGCGCAAGCCGTTCAAGGTCGGCCATCTGTTGCGCCTGCAGGGGAAAAAGCACGAAGAGGCGCCCTGGCTGATCCCCGGCGACTTCGGCGCGCTGAGCAAGGTCGACGAACTGGAGTACGGCGTGGTGCTGCACGACTCCCACGACGAGGACCACATTCGCCTAAAACCCCTGGATTTCCCCACGCCCATGCAGGGTCTGGCCATCGAGGCGAGCCGGCGCGGCGACGAGCAGCGCCTGGCAGAAATCCTCCAGCGCCTGCAGGCCGAAGACCCCTGTGTGCGCCTGGACTACAACGCCTCCACCCAGGAAACGGTGCTGCGCGGCATGGGCGAATTGCACCTGCGCTACCTGCTGGAGCGCATGGCCGGGCAGTACAAGCTGGAGGTGCAGACCCGCGCGCCCAGCGTGCCCTACCGCGAGACGGCCACCCGCAGCGCCGAAGGCCACAGCCGGCACAAGAAGCAGACGGGCGGGGCGGGGCAGTTCGGCGAGGTGTTCCTGCGCATCGAGCCGTTGCCGCGCGGCGAGGGCTTTGCCTTCGTCGACGCGATCAAGGGCGGGGTTATCCCGGGCAACTTCATCCCCTCGGTGGAGAAGGGCGTGCGCTCGGCGCTGGCAGCCGGGCCGCTGGCCGGCTTCCCGGTGGAGGACGTGAAGGTCACGCTGTTCGATGGCAAGAGCCACTCGGTGGACTCCAAGGACATCGCCTTCCAGGCCGCGGGGCGCAAGGCCATGCTCGATGCGCTGCGCAATGCCGGCGGCATCGTGCTGGAGCCGGTGATGCAGATCGAGGTGATGACGCCGGATAGCCACCTGGGCGACATCACCGCCGACCTCACGGGTCGCCGCGGCCAGGTGCTGGGCACCGAATCTCTCTCGGCCAGCGTCGCGCTGGTGCGTGGGCAGGTACCGCTGGCGGAGCTGGATGGTTACGCCAACCGGCTGAAATCCATCACCGCCGGACAGGGCCTCTATAGCCTTTCCTCCAGCCATTACAGCGCCGTCCCACAGGAGGTGCAGCAACGTCTGTCGAGTGGTTACAAGGCCATCCCGGAAGAAGACTGAGCGAATGTGGATATTCGTCGCAGCCGCTGTCCACAAAGGGCCGTCGCTGGGCCCGCGCGCGGGCCTGCTCGATGAGATCAGGTGAAAGGCCAAAGCCACGTGGCATGCGGGTTGCAGACGGGATCGAGGCGGCCAGGCGGTTCGGCCAGAGGTGTCTCCGAGCTTGTCTCGGGACACCTTCAGCCTGTGGATAACTCAGTGGGTAACGTGTGGGACAGGTGGGGGCAGGCTGTGATCAGTACTCGATGACCACGTCGCCCTTGGGCACGCTGCAGCAGGACAGGATGTAGCCTTCGGCGACGTCTTCGTCGGTGATCCCGCCGTTGTGCTCCATCTCCACCTCGCCGGAACGCTTCATCACCTTGCAGGTGCCGCAGATGCCCATGCCGCAGGCCTTGGGAATGTGCAGGCCGAGCTGGGCAGCGGCGGCGTGGACGGTCTCGCCCGGCGCCATGCGGATGCTCTTGCCGGTCTCGCAGAACTCCACCAGGTTCTGCTCGGCCAGCGGCACGGCCGGCGCCTCGGCGGCTTCGGCGGCCAGCTCCTTCACGTCGGCGCGCACTTCCGGCGGGGTCGGGCCGAAGGCCTCCTCGTGGTAGCGCGACATGTCGTAGCCCTCGGCCTCCAGCAGGCGCCGGACCGCGTGCATGTAGGGTGTCGGGCCGCAGCAGAAGACCTCGCGTTCGAGGAAATCCGGCGCCATCAGCTGCAGCATCGCCTTGTTCAGGAAGCCCCGGTAGCCGGCCCAGGCCTCGCCCATCTCGTACTTCTCGCAGATCAGGTGCACTTTGAAGTTGGCGATGCGCGAGGCCATGTGGTCCAGCTCGCGGTGGTAGATGATGTCCTTGGGCGTGCGCGCGCTGTGCACGAAGACCATGTCGACGTTGCCGTTGGTATCGAAGAACCAGCGCGACATGGACATCACCGGGGTGATGCCGACGCCGCCGGAGAGGAACAGCACCTTCTCGGCGGGGAAGTCGATGGCGTTGAAGTTGCCCACCGGCCCGTGCACCGGGATCTGGTCGCCTTCCTTGAGGTTGTCGTGCAGCCAGTTCGAGACCTTGCCGCCGGGCACGCGCTTGATGGTGATGGAGAAGCTGTAGGGCACCGAGGGCGAGCTGGAGATGGTGTAGGAGCGCATGATCGGCTGGCCGTCGATCTCCAGCTCCAGGGTGACGAACTGCCCCGGCTTGAAGAAGAACATGATCGGCGCGTCGGCCATGAAGCAGAAGGTGCGCACATCCCAGGTTTCCTGGATGGCCTTCACGCAGCGCACCAGGTGGCGCCCGTTGGCCCAGGTCTGGGTGTTCACCGGATTGAGGAAGTTGTTCGTCGACATGCTGTCTCTCCGCGCACGCGGGCCGTGCTGGGCCTGATGGGGCAGCGCCGGGGCCCGTTTGCCTACGCTGTCTGAGCGCAGAAAGCACGGGGCCTTTCGGCATGCCTGATGGGGCGGATTGTGTGCACGAGGATGGCCGCTGCATTTACCTGCCAGCGACATTTGCATGCTTATCGCGACCTGCCGCCTGGGACGTGCCGTTGCGCGTCGGGAAATGATCTGGCCGTGTCGCCCATGGATAAGGGTAATCCGGGGCTGCGGCCCCACACTCAGCTCCATGCCGAGCAACCCCTTCCGGTTGAACGAGGACGGCGGGAAAGCGCACTCGGCGCGCTGCGCACCTGCCGCCACTGCCCTGCGTGGCAAACCGTATCAGCCACTTATTTCCGCCGGCAGCCCGACCCGGCTGCGGCATGAGGACTAGCAATGGACGTCACCACTACCCTGAGTCTGGGCGATCCGCTGGAACCGGCCCGCAAGGCCACCGCCGAGATGCTGCGCAGCCGCGACCACAGCTTCTCGCTGCCGCAGCCCTTCTACAACGACGAGCGCCTGTTCCAGCTGGACATGCAGGAGATCTTCCACAAGGAGTGGCTGATCGCCGGCATGACCTGCGAAATCCCCGCCAAGGGCAACTTCCTCACCCTGCAGATCGGCGACAACCCGGTGATCGTCCTGCGCGGCGCGGAAGGACAGATCCACGCGTTCCACAACGTCTGCCGCCATCGCGGCTCGCGCCTGTGCGTCAGCGACAAGGGCAAGGTCGCCAAGCTGGTCTGCCCCTACCACCAGTGGACCTACGAGCTGGATGGCCGCCTGCTGTTCGCCGGCACCGAGATGGGCGCCGACTTCGACATGAAGAACTACAGCCTCAAACCGGTGAACGTGAAGACCGCCGGCGGCTACATCTTCATCTCGCTGTCGGAGAACCCGCCGGCCATCGATGACTTCCTGCGTACGCTCGAGCACTACATGGAGCCGTACGACATGGAGAACACCAAGGTCGCGGTGCAGACCACGCTGATGGAAAAGGCCAACTGGAAGCTGGTGCTGGAGAACAACCGCGAGTGCTACCACTGCAACGGTTCGCACCCGGAGCTGCTCAATACCCTGCTGGAATGGGACGACGTCACCGACCCGCGCGCCAGCCAGGCATTCAAGGACCAGGTCGCCGCCTGCACCACGGCCTGGGAAGCCGAGAAGATTCCCTACGCCCACGCCAGCTTCGGCCTGCGCAACCGTATCGTGCGCATGCCGCTGTTGCAGGGCACCGTGTCCATGACCATGGACGGCAAGCAGGGCAGCAAGAAGCTCATGGGCCGCATCCAGAACCCGGACCTCGGCTCGATGCGCATCCTGCACCTGCCGCATTCGTGGAACCACTGCATGGGCGACCACCTGATCGTCTTCACCGTGTGGCCGATCAGCGCGCAGGAAACCATGGTCACCACCAAGTGGCTGGTGCACAAGGGCGCGGTGGAAGGCGTCGACTACGACGTGGCGCGTCTGCGCGAAGTCTGGGATGCCACCAACGACCAGGACCGTCGCCTGGCCGAAGAGAACCAGCGCGGCATCAACTCCACCGCCTACCAGCCGGGGCCGTACTCGAAGACCTACGAGTTCGGCGTGATCAACTTCCTCGACTGGTACAGCGAGCGCCTGCTGAACAACCTGGGCGAGGAATCCGCCCACGCTCGCCTGGTCGCCGAGAAATAGGCCCCAGCCACCCCAGCGCCCCCGTTATCGGGGGCGTTGTCGTTACGCGCTGTCGTTACCGAGGAAGCCACGTGGACGCCATGCTCTTCTACAGCAGCTCCGCTTTCGTCACCGGCCTGGTGGCGTGGAACCTCTTCGCCTGCTGGCGCAAGCGCTGACGCCGGTTGCTCTTCGTAAGAGCGAGCTTGCTCGCGAACCTCTCCCCGGCGGGCTCGGTGCCGCCGCCGTAACACCCTCTCCCCAGCCCTCTCCCTGAAGGGAGAGGGAGCCAGATCGCGCCGGCTGGGAGTTTGGAGCTCCCTGCTGCGTAGCTATCGGCGATCCGGTGGTTTCAGATGAGCTCCGAACTCACCGCCGCTCCACTCAGTCCCCTCTCCCTTCAGGGAGAGGGTTAGGGAGAGGGCGCTCTTGGCTCTTGCGCCGTGCCCGCAATGAAGAGCGTTCGCGAGCAAGGACTAGGCGTCCCCCTCGCTCCTACAACTCCGCGCCAATCCTCGCGTCCATCCCCCGCATTCCCCCGCATTCC
>NZ_JBGLYK010000225.1:0-8808 GCF_047304025.1 Pseudomonas sp. Pseusp97
GCTCCCGCCTCTTCAGCGCCGACGGCAGAGTCTGCCGCGGAGCCGACCTCGGACTGAGGCCGTTGCCAGGGCTGTCGGCGGATCGATGACTGGGTGAAAGGCCCACCGCGAGCAGCGCGGTGGGCCGGATGGGTCAGCCTGCAGCGTCATGTGGCCGGCTGCCTTTCATCATCCGCGCCAGGAGCGTCAGGCCTTCCGTCACGTCCTCGAAGGACGGGCCACCCAGGCAGAGGCGGATGCCCGACGCCGGGTCGCCCGGGTCGACCATCACCGATTCGGGCGGCGTCACGCGGATGCCCACCGAGGCGGCGGCCGCCGCAAGGCGATCGGCAGCCTCGCGCGGCATCGGCAGCCAGAGGTGGTAGGCATCCGGATGCGCGACGAGTTCGTCCGTGCCCAGGAGAGAAACCGCCAGGCTCGACCGGCGACGCGCTTCATGGCGCAGGTCCTGCGGAATGGAGGCGATGACGCCGCTGGCCAACCACTCCTCGACCACGGCGCAGGAGAGCGGCGACGGCGCCATGGGGACATCCCGCAGGATGTCCTGCGCCTCGGCGGTCATTTCCGCCGGCAGTGCAAGCATGCCGATCCTCAATCCGGGGCCGATCGACTTGGACAATCCATTGACATGCAATACCCGCTCGGGAGCCAGCTCGACGAGCGCCGGCGTCGTGGGCGGCCCCAGAGCGTAGACGCCATCCTCGATGATCCAGGCCCCAGCCTTCCGGCACACTTCGACTATCGCCTGTCGGCGTGCCAAGCCCATGGTGGCGGTGGTCGGGTTGTGCAACGTCGGGGTGAGGTAGACCGCCCTGTTTTCGCCTGACGCGACGCCGTCCAGTGCCTCGGCCAGCGCCTCTGGCAGCATTCCCTGCGCGTCCAGCGCGATGCCCTGCATGCGATAGCCCTTGCGCCGCGCCAGCGCGATTGCGCCGGGATAGGTGACTCTCTCGGTCAGGATCACGCCATGCGGGCCGCACGCGAGGTCGAAGGCCAGCGAGATGGCCTGGCGGGCATTGCTGGTGAGCGCCAGGTTCGAAGGCTCGACCGTGACACCGAGCGTCTCGAGCCAACGGGCCAGCAGGCGCCGATGCTCCAGGTGGCCGGAGGGCGGCGAATAGAGATTCAGATGGTCCGCATCGATCTTGCGCGCGACCCCGGCCAGGGTGCGCGCCAGCAGGCGAGCCGAGAGCATCGCCGGCGGCACGTTGGCGGAGAGGTCGATCACCCGCTCCTCATGGGCCTGACGGATCGCCACGAACATGCCGCGGCCCTTGACGCTGCGCACCAGTCCCCGCCGTTCGAGGGCGGCATAGGCCTTGGTCACCGTCCCCAGGCCGACCTCCAGCTGCCAGGCAAGATCGCGATGGGCGGGCAAGCGGTCGCCGCCCTGCAATCGCCCTTCGATGATGTCGTCGGCCAGTGCCAGTACCAGCCGCTCGGCGGCGCTCGCATCGATGTCCGCAAGGCGCGGCGTCCACGGCGATTGAAGAAGCATGCTCAGCGTCCAGGAATATTAATAGTGTCGCGTGACACTATTTAAATAGATCAAAAGTGTAACGTGCATTAGGGTGATTGGCGACTTTCAAGCGTTTCACCACTGCCCCGCAGCGACGACGGGGCAACGGAGGCCAGATGTTCAGCCATGTCACCGTTGGCGCGCAGGATCTCGAGCGGGCCGGCCGCTTCTATGATGCCATCCTCCTGCCGCTCGGCCTGACGCGCCGCGCCGTTACGCCCGATGGCGGTCCCCCTGCGCTTTGCTGGGTGACGGCGACTGCCCCACTGCCCCGCTTCTATGTCTACCTCCCGCGTAACGGCGAGCCATCGACGGCGGGCAACGGCTGCATGGTGGCCTTTCTCGCCGCCTCGGAAGCGGCTGTGGCAGCCGCCTATACGGCCGGCCTTGCCGCTGGCGGGACGGACGAGGGCGCGCCGGGGCCCCGCCCGCACTATGGCGCCGGCTATTTCGGCGCCTATCTGCGCGACCCCGAGGGGAACAAGGTCCACATCGTCCATCGCGCAGATCTGCAGCCATGACCAGGCCATCCCGCGCCATCGCCCGGAGCGGCTTGCCGACGCCAGCGCAGGCTACCCGGAGGATGCTCCCATGATCGGCAGCACCGTCGCCCTCGCCTTCGGCTCCTACTTCCTGGCCGCAGCGAGTCCGGGCCCGAGCAACATGGCAATCATGGCCACCGCCATGCGCGATGGACGCCTCCCCGCCCTCGTCCTCGCCTGCGGCGTCATGACGGGCTCGCTCGCGTGGGCAGTGCTGGCCGCCACCGGCATCTCCACCTTGCTGGCCACCTATGCCAAGGCGCTCGTCGTCATCAGGATGCTTGGCGGCCTTTACCTGCTCTACCTGGCGATGCGCGCCGGCCGCTGCGCCCTGCAAGCGACCCCGGACGTGACCCGTGCCGATGCGGCGCGGACGCCGCCACGTTTCCTGTCGCTGTACCGCCAAGGCGCCCTCATGCACATCAGCAACCCCAAGGCGATCATGTCGTGGGTGGCGATCATGTCCCTGGGCCTGCGGGAAGACGCCCCCGCCGGGACGCTGCCGGCAATCATCGGCGGCTGCGCGGTGCTCGGGATCGGCATATTCGGCGGCTACGCCATCCTCTTCTCGACGGCCCGGATGATTGCTGTCTATTCCAGGCTCGGCCGCTGGATCCAGGGGCTCTTCGCGGCGCTGTTCAGCGTCGCGGGAATGAAGCTTCTGGTAGCGCCGGGCTGAGGCCGCCAGTCCGAAACCTTCCCATACCGTCCCCCAGCAAGGAGCAGTGTCGTGACCCGTGAATTTCAGATGATCGATGTTTTTGGCACCGGGCCGCTGTCCGGCAACCCGCTGGCGGTCGTGCTGGGTGCCGATGGGCTCACGACCGACGAAATGCAGCGCCTGACGCGCTGGCTAAACCTGTCGGAGACCACCTTCCTGCTGTCGCCCACGCGGCCGGAGGCAGACTACCGGGTGCGGATATTCTCGCTGGACAGGGAGTTGCCGTTCGCCGGCCACCCTACCCTGGGCAGTTGCCATGCCTGGCTTGCCTCCGGGCGGAGGCCGATGAACGAGACGGAAATCATCCAGGAGTGCGGCGTTGGGCTGGTGAGCATTCGCCATCAGCCGGGGCTGCTGTCCTTTCGCGCGCCATCGCTGCTGCGCGCCGGCCCGCCCTCGCAGGAGGAGTTGAACGAAGCCATCGAGTTGCTCGGGATCCAGGCGCAGGAGGTTGTCGATGCCGCCTGGGTCGACAACGGTCCCGGCTGGCTGGGGATCAGGCTGGCTTCGGCGGACAAGGTGCTTGCCCTCAATCCGCAACGGCACTGGCCGCGCAGGATCGACATCGGCGTGATCGGGGCGCATTCCCAAGGCGATGCCGCTTTCGAGGTTCGTGCATTCTTCAACAACCACCTGGGGACCATCGTCGAAGACCCGGTCACGGGAAGCCTCAACGCCTCGCTGGCGCAATGGTTGTTCTCCAGCGGCGTGGTCGACGAGTCCTACATCGCCGCCCAGGGAACACGACTCGGCCTTCAGGGGCGCGTTCATGTGTCATGCGACGCCGCGGGTCAATTGTGGATCGGCGGAAGGACCCACACCCAGGTGACCGGCCGACTTCAGGGCCTCCCGTAGAGGTCGGGCCGTGGCGAATCACAAGGCGACCCGGGCAAGCACCCTGGGCCGCCGTCATCAACGTGTCGCTGACACTCAAGCAAGGACCAGCAAGCATGCTTTCGGCTCCGCCAGGCCCACCTGACTCCAGGGCAACCCCACGCCCCGCCGCTGCCCCGACACCCGCCACGGACACCTTGAAAATGCTGGTGCGCTACAAGGCGTGGGCGAACGGACTGACCTTCGACAGCGTGATGAACCTGCCCGAGGGCGAAGCCCTCCGCCCCCGGCAGACGCGCTTCGGCAACATGGTGCACACGCTGAACCACGTGTACGTCATCGACGATATCTTCAGGCACCACCTGCAAGGCAGGAAGCATTCCTACACGGCCCGCAACACCGAACACACGCCGCCACTGGACGACCTCTGGGAGGCGGTTCAGTCGATGGACCGCTGGTACATCGATCTGGTCGACTCCTGGACCGCCGAGGACCTGTACAGGGTGGTGGACTTCGAGTTCGTCGGCGGCGGCAAAGGCGCCATGACCCAGGAAGCGATCGTCCTGCACCTGGTCAATCACGCCACCTATCACCGCGGGTTCGTCGGCGACATGCTGTATCAGGCCGCCGTTACGCCACCCTCGAATGACCTTCCTGTCTTCCTCCGGAGTCGTTCAGGCAGAACCTGAGCGAGAACGTCCCCGCCTGCAGTTCTACGCACAAGGCGCTGGGCTGTGGCTTGGGAAGCCAACCGGCAGCAACTCCGCGTCCAGGCTACTTGCACCTTACATATGGAAATCCGTATATTTGATTTTCCATATGTAAGGTGCCGCCATGATCACACCACCCGAAGTCTTCAAGAGCCTGGGCGACGAGACCCGCGCTCGCGCCACCCTGCTCATCGCCAGCCTGGGCGAGCTGTGCGTCTGCGAGCTGATGTGCGCGCTGGACGACAGCCAGCCGAAGATCAGCCGCCACCTGGCGCAACTGCGCAGCAGCGGCCTGCTGCTGGATCGCCGCCAGGGCCAGTGGGTGTACTACCGCCTCAATCCCGATCTGCCTGCGTGGGTGCACGAGATGCTGCAGGTCACCCTGCAGGCCAACGCCCAATGGCTGGCCGACAACACCCTCCGCCTGCAGAACATGGACGGCCGCCCCGTCCGTGACGCCGCCTGCTGCTGATCCTTTCCAAGCGAGTCCTCCATGCTGGTCGCCATAGCTGTCTTCGTCTTCACCCTCGTCCTGGTCATCTGGCAACCCAAGGGGCTCGGCGTCGGTTGGAGTGCTGCGCTGGGCGCGATCATCGCCCTGGCCGCCGGCGCTGTTTCGCTGCACGACATCCCGACCGTGTGGGCGATTGTCTGGAACGCCACCGCCACCTTCATCGCCGTCATCATCATCAGCCTGCTGCTGGATGAGGCCGGGTTCTTCGAGTGGGCCGCGTTGCACGTTGCGCGCTGGGCGAATGGCAGCGGCTACCGGCTGTTCGCCTTCTGCATCCTGCTCGGCGCTGCGGTCTCGGCGCTGTTCGCCAACGATGGCGCGGCGCTGATCCTCACACCCATCGTCATGTCCATGCTGCTCGCCCTGCGCTTCTCCCCCGCCGCGACCCTGGCCTTCGTCATGGCCGCAGGTTTCATCGCTGATACCGCGAGCCTGCCGCTGGTGGTCTCCAACCTGGTGAACATCGTCTCGGCCGACTACTTCGGCCTGGGCTTCGCCGAGTACGCCTCGGTGATGGTGCCGGTGAACCTCGCCAGCGTCGCCGCCACCCTGCTGGTGCTGTTCCTGTTCTTCCGCCGCGATATCCCGAGGCAATACGCAGTCGATGCGCTGAAGGAGCCGAAGGCGGCCATCCATGATCGCGCCACCTTCATCGTCGGCTGGTGGACGCTGCTGGTGTTGCTGGTCGGCCTGTTCGCCCTGGAGCCGCTGGGCATCCCGGTCAGCGCCGTGGCCGCAGTCTGCGCCGCCATCCTGTTTGCCGTTGCCGCTCGCGGGCACCGCATCTCCACCCGTCGCGTACTGCGCGAAGCGCCCTGGCAGGTGGTGATCTTCTCCCTCGGCATGTACCTGGTGGTGTACGGCCTGAAGAACGCCGGCCTCACGGACTTCCTCACCCACCTGCTCGACCGTCTTGCCGGACAGGGCCTGTGGAGCGCCGCCATCGGCACCGGCCTGCTCTCGGCGCTGCTGTCGTCGGTGATGAACAACATGCCCAGCGTGCTAGTCGGTGCGCTGTCGATCCAGGGCAGCAGCGCGGAAGGCCTGGTACGCGAGGCGATGATCTACGCCAACGTCATCGGCTGCGACCTCGGCCCGAAGATCACCCCCATCGGCAGCCTCGCGACCCTGCTCTGGCTGCATGTGCTGGAGCGCAAGGGCATGCGCATCACCTGGGGTTACTACTTCAAGGTCGGCATCCTGCTGACCCTGCCCGTCCTGCTGATCACCCTTTCGGCCCTGGCGCTGCGCCTGAGCCTCTGAAGTCCGCGTCGAGCGGAGGAGACCTCCATGCGAGTCCTGTTCATGTGCACGGCCAACAGTTGCCGCAGCATCCTTTCCGAAGCGCTGTTCAACCACCTGGCGCCGGAAGGCTTCGAGGCGGTCAGCTCCGGCAGCTTCCCCAAGGGCCAGGTGCTGCCGCGCAGCCTCACCACCCTGCAGCAGGCCGGTATCTCCATCGAAGGCCTGAGCAGCAAGGGTAACGACGCCTTCGAAGGCAATCCGCCGGACATCGTCATCACCGTCTGCGACAAGGCCGCCGGCGAAGCCTGCCCGGTGTACTTCGGCCCGGCGCTGGAGTCCCACTGGGGGCTGGAAGACCCATCCGATGTGGTGAGTGATGAGCCCGCCATCGACGCCGCCTTCCGCGCCACGCTGGCCCGCATCGAGCTGCGCTGCCGTGCCTTCTTCGCCCTTCCCTTCGACACCCTCGGCCGCGACGAACTCAAGCGCGAGCTGGATCGCATCGACGCGCTCTGAACAGGAGGAATCATGTCCGAGCAATTGCCCAACCACGACCTTTCGTTGTTCGACCTGCCGCCAGCGGCAACCCGTACCAGCGAGCACAAGCCGCGCATCCTGCTGCTGTACGGATCGACCCGCGAACGCTCCTTCAGCCGCCTGCTGGTGGAGGAAGCCGCGCGCCTGCTGCAGCACTTCGGCGCCGAGACGCGCGTCTTCAATCCCTCTGGCCTGCCGCTACCTGACGACGTACCGGTGGAGCATCCCAAGGTGCAGGAGCTACGCGATCTGGTGCAGTGGTCGGAAGGCCAGGTCTGGTGCTCGCCGGAGCGCCACGGCGCAATGTCCGCCGTGTTCAAGGCGCAGATCGACTGGATTCCCCTGGCGCTCGGCGCCGTACGCCCGACCCAGGGCAAGACGCTGGCGGTGATGCAGGTCTGCGGCGGCTCGCAGTCGTTCAACGTGGTCAACCAGCTGCGCGTGCTCGGCCGCTGGATGCGCATGTTCACCATCCCCAACCAGTCCTCGGTACCCAAGGCTTACCTGGAGTTCGACGACGCGGGACGCATGAAGCCCTCCGCGTACTACGATCGCGTGGTGGACGTCATGGATGAACTGGTGAAGTTCACCCTGCTGCTGCGCGATCGCCAGGAGTTCCTGGTGGATCGCTATTCGGAGCGCAAGGAAAGTGCCGAGCAGCTTTCCGCCCGCGTCAATCAGCGCTCGATCTGAGGCCGCCATGACAATCGAAATCAGAGAAGCCCGCCCCGAGGACGCTGCAGCCATCCGGGCGATCTACGCCCCAATCGTCACCGGCACGGCGATCTCCTTCGAGGAAGTGCCGCCGACCGTGGAGCAGATGCGCGATCGCATCGTCACGACCCTGCAGACCTACCCGTACCTGGTCGCGGAGCGCGATGGCCGCCTGGTTGGCTACGCCTACGCCAGTCAGCACCGGGCGCGTGCTGCGTACCGCTGGGCGGTGGATGTCACCGTCTACATAGCGGACGGCGAACGTCGCTCCGGGGTTGGCCGCAGCCTCTATGCCGAGCTGCTTCCCCTACTCGCCAGGCAGGGGTTCAACGCAGCCTATGCCGGCATTGCCCTGCCCAACGCTGGAAGCGTCGGCTTGCACGAGCGGCTGGGCTTCCGGCACATCGGCACCTTCCCGCAGGTCGGCTTCAAGCTGGGCCAGTGGCACGACGTGGGCTACTGGCGCCTGGAGCTGGGTGCGCCGATCAGCTCGCCCCGGGATCCTCGCCCATACCCGCAGATCACCTGAATGCCCGCTAGCGGCGCTCGTCGTCCCGGCCCAGCGCCAGCAGGATACCGACCGCCGCCGCTACCGTTACCCCGACCAGCAGGGGACTGGGCGAGTGGCCCTGTTGCCGTTTCCACCCGCCGTGCACCTGGCGAGTCCCGCTCGGCGGGGCGAAGAGGTTGCCCGTGGAATTGGCGCTGCGCGGCATGCGTTCGATAGCGCGTGCGGTGCCCCAGCCCATGAGCCGCGAAAAGCCCGGCGTGAACAACCGCGCCAGGCGCAGCAGGTGCGCCGCTCCGCCCACCGTCCTGCTGGGTTGCGGATTGAGCGCCAGGTCGACCATGGCGGCGGCGACCTGCTCGGGATCGTAGCGAGGAGGCGGCGGCGCGAGCTCATGCCCGGTGAAGTTGGCGCCATCGCGAAATCCGGGAGTATCGATGACCGCCGGATAGACATCGCAGACATGGATGCGCGGCCACTGGAGCAGTTCCCCCCGCAGCGCCTCGGTGAAGCCGACCAGGCCGAACTTCGCCGCCGAATAGGCGGCCGCGTATGGCTGGGCAACCCAGCTGCCCACCGACAACGTGTTGATCAGCACCCCGCTGCCGCGCTGCTTGAAATGCGGCATGACGGCGCGAGCGCCGCGCACGTAGCCCAGCAGGTCGGTCTGGATCACCTGCTCGTGGACTTCCAGCGGCGTCTCCTCGAATGTCCCGACGCTGCCGACGCCGGCGTTGTTGACCCAGACGTCGATGCCGCCGGTCAGTTGCACCGCATGCTCCGCCAGCTGCATCACCGACTCGCCCTGGGTCACGTCCGTCGGCACCACCCAGGCCTCGCCGCCCGCTTCACGGCATTGGCTGGCGACCTCCTGGCAGGCGGCCTCGTCCCGTGCGCCCAGCTCTCTCCACCGTGCAGAGGTCGCCGGGTGGCCTGTTGGCTGGCTCGGGCGACGAACCGCCAT
>NZ_JBGLYK010000226.1:0-8771 GCF_047304025.1 Pseudomonas sp. Pseusp97
GAGCAAGCTCGCTCCTACAGATCGAATCCGTTGTGCTCTTCGTAGGAGCGAGCTTGCTCGCGAACCTGCTCGGGCCCGAACTTTATCTCAAAGCCCCGAGAAAACCAGCCAGGCCGCGGCCATGGCGTAGAGGACGATCACCGCATCCATGCGCAGCGCAGGCGGGAGTCGCCGCACGAGGTTCATTTCTTCGCCACCGCCGACCAGAAGCCCTGGGCATTGCGGAAGGGCTGGCGGGCCATCTGTTCGGGACGGGTGATGCCGTCGGCACGCAGGGCGTTGACGAGGGCGGAAAAGGACTTGGCGCTGTAGCTCATGTTCGGCTCCCGATGTTCTCTCTCCTTGGGGTGGAGCTATGAGAACACCGGGGCCACCATCGACGGAAATGGATCGGCTTAAGGGTGACCATCGATGAAATTGATGGAAGGCCAGGACAGCTCCAGCTGGCTCCTGAACAGCCGCGCTTCACCGGTGATCGGGTCGATGAACTGCAGTTGCCGGGCCAGCAGCTTCAGCGGCTTGTCGAAATCTTCCGGCGGACGCTCGCCGCGCGGCGGCAGCGTCGGATAGAGCGGGTCGAAGCACAGCGCCGCACCCAGGCCGGACATGTGCACGCGCAGCTGGTGGCGCTTGCCGGACACCGGGTGCAAGCCATAGCGCCACAGGTTGCCGCGCTGCTCAAGCACCTCGATGCGGGTTTCGCTGTTGGGGTCACCGTCCACCTCCTGCATGCGGATGAACGGGTCGCCTTCGACCATCCGCGAGCGATGCACCAGCGGGAACTCCCGTTGCGGCAGCGCCGGCGCGATGGCTTCGTACATCTTGTCGATGCGCCGTTCGCGGAACAGCGCCTGGTAGGCATCGCGATTGACCGGGTTGGCGGAGAACAGCACCAGCCCGGCGGTAAGCCGGTCGATGCGGTGCAGCGGCACCAGCTGCGGGTTGTCCAGGCGCTTGGCGAGGCGGGCGAGGAGGGTTTCCTCGACATACTGGCCCGCGGGCGTCACCGGCAGGAAGTGCGGCTTGTCCGCCACCACCAGGTGTTCGTCGGCATACAGAATGCTTTCCTGGAAGGGGATCGGCGTTTCCTTCGGCACCTCGCGGAAGTAGTGGATGCGCAGCGCTTCGCGGTAGGGATGCCCGGGGCCGATGGGCTGGCCGTCGTCGTCCAGCACCTTGCCGCGCGCCATGCGGTCCAGCCAGGTGTCGCGGCTGATCGCCGGGAAGCGCGCGCACAGGCAATCGAGCACCGTCGCCCAGGAGCCGGCGGGCAGGTGCAGGATGCTGGCGCGTTGCTGGGCGGTGGAGAAGCGGGAGCTGGACATGTGGGCAGGCGACCGGGTTCGACGGGCTGCGCATTAGGCCGCAGCGGCGCGGCGGCCGTCAAAGCCGCCGCGACTTCCGGTCTTGTTGCCGGCGGTTCTCAGGCGGGGATCGGATTGATTTCCACCGTGATGTGCGCCAGTTCCTCGTGGACCTGCAGGCGCTGGCGCACCAGTTCGGGCGTCAGGCCACCGCTGCTGGCGAGGCTGAGGATGCAGGCGTAGCGCGACTTGCCCACCCGCCACAGGTGCAGGTCGGTGATGCGTGCCGGGTAGGGCAGCTCGGCGATTACCTCGCGGATTTCCTCCACCACCGGGTCGTTCATCTCCGCGTCGAGCAGCACCCGGCCGCTCTGCTTGAGCAGGCCGACCGACCACACGGCCACCAGCACCGCGCCGACCATGCCCATAAGCGGGTCGAGCCAGGCGGCGCCCCAGATCAGGCCGCCGATCAGGGCGATGATCGCCGCCACCGAGGTAGCCGCGTCGGCCAGCACATGCAGGTAGGCGGCGCGCAGGTTCAGGTCGTGGCCGTGATCATGATGGTCATGGTCGTGCTGGTGGTCATGACCATGGTGGTGATCGTGGCCATGGTGATGATGCTCGCCACGCAGCAGCCAGGCGCAGGCCAGGTTCACCAGCAGGCCGATGATGGCGATGGCGATGGCCTGCTGGTAGTGGATCGGCGAAGGGGAGAGCAGCCGGGCGACGGACTCGAACATCATCAGCGCCGCCACGCCCAGCAGCAGGATGGCGCTGGTGTAGCTGGCGAGGATTTCGATCTTGAAGGTGCCGAAGGCGAAGCGCGCGTCGCCCTTGAAGCGCCGCGCCGCCACGTAGGCGAAGTACGCCAGTCCCAGCGCCAGGGCGTGGGAGCTCATGTGCCAGCCGTCGGCGAGCAGCGCCATGGAGTTGAAGATCCAGCCCCCGGCGATCTCCACCACCATCATCACGACGGTCAGCAGCGCGGCGCGCAGGGTGTTGCGTTCGGCGAGCGGGTTGCCTTCGTGGAACTGGTGGTCGTGGCGACCGTCTTGCGGGTGAGCGGCGTGCTGCATGATGATGGTCCACAGAATTGATCTGGATACTATACCCCAGTATACCTTAGGAGTTTTGCCGTGGGACATACCATCAAGGACCAGAAGAAGCTGCTGACCCGGGTGCGGCGCATCAAGGGGCAGAGCGAGGCGCTGGAACGAGCGCTGGAGGCGGGCAGCGAATGCGCGGCGATCCTGCAACAGATCGCCGCCATCCGCGGCGCGGTGAACGGCCTGATGGCCGAGGTGCTCGAAGGCCACCTGCGCGACCACCTGGGCGCCGAGGACCGCACCGCGGCGCAGCGCCACGAAGACCTGGCAGAGGTCATGGGCGTGCTGCGCTCCTATCTCAAGTAGCGCGGCTCAGCGGGACAGGCGCACCGCCAGCTCGTCCACGTCTTCGGCCCAGTCCGAATCCTGCTGCCACGCCTCGCGCAGGAACTGGGCCTGGGCCGGGCTCCAGAACGGCGCGTCGGGGAGTTTCTGGCCTTCGATCAGGCCATGGCTGCCGAGGAAGGCATCGATGTCGCTGCGGCCGTCGGGCAGGCCCAGTTGCTTGAACAGGTTGGCCAGGGTGTGCGGCGTGGTATCCATCGTGGTCTCCTTGGGGGCGCCGGGCACGCCAGCATGGCGTGCGGCAATGCAACAACTATAGGAGCAACCGCCGGGCAAGGTTCGCATTGGCAATTGCGGCGGAAATAGATAGCCTGCTTTCAATCGTCCCCGCACACGCTCCGCCACTCACCCGTCAGGCCCGTCCATGAGCTCGTCCGAGCAGCGAACCGCCTCCGTCACCCTGCGCATCCTCGCCACCGTTTTCTTCACCTTCGTCCTGTTCCTGAGCATCGGCCTGCTGTTGCCGGTATTGCCCGGCTTCGTCCATGAAGGCCTGGGCTACTCGACGGTGATCGCCGGCGCGGTGATCGGCCTGCAGTACATCGCCACCCTGCTGTCACGCCCGCTGGCGGGCTACGTGGCCGACACCTACGGGGCCAAGCGCGCCGTGCTTTACGGCCTGGGTGTGCTGGGCATGGGCGGCGTGCTGGTGCTGGCGTCCACCAGCGTCGAGTCCGTGACCTGGCTGAGCCTGGCGCTGTTGCTCGGCAGCCGCTTGCTGTTCGGCCTGGCGCAAGGGCTGCTGGGGATCGGCACGGCGAGCTGGGGCATTGCGCTGGTGGGCACGCAGAACACCGCCAAGGTGATTTCTTGGAATGGCATCGTCAGCTATGGCGGCATCGCCATCGGCGCGCCGCTGGGGGTGACCATGTCGGCTTCGCTGGGCCTGTGGAGCCTGGGCGTGAGCATCCTGCTGCTTACCGCGCTGGGCTGGCTGGCCGCCCGGGGCCGCGCGGAAGTGCCGACCATTCCGGGTACGCGCATGGCCTTCCATGCAGTGCTCGGTCGCGTGCTGCCCTACGGGATGTGCGTGATGCTCGGCTCCATCGGCTTCGGCACCCTGGCGACCTTCATCACCCTCTACTACGGCAGCCAGGGCTGGGCGAATCCGGCCTGGTGCCTGACCGCTTTCGGTGTCTGCTTCGTCGGCGCGCGGCTGATCTTCTCGGGCACGGTCAATCGCTTTGGCGGCTTTGCCGTCGCGGTGGCCTGCCTGGGTGTCGAGGTCTTCGGCCTGCTCTTGCTCTGGCAGGCGCCGGGGCCGGGGTTCGCGCTGCTGGGCGCGGCGCTCACCGGTTGCGGCCTTTCGCTGGTCTATCCGTCGCTGGGCGTCGAGGCGGTGCTGCGCATCCCGGCCAGCAGCCGCAGCGCCGGGCTGGGCGCCTACGCGCTGTTCTTCGACCTGGCGATGGGCATCGCCGGCCCGCTGATGGGGCTGGTCGCCGCCCGTCACGGCTATGCGTCGATCTTCCTCGCGGCGGCGGGCCTGGCGCTTTGTGGCTTCCTCATCTGCTTCGGCCTGCTGCGCTTCACCCGCCAGCAGCATGAGGAATTGCCCAAGGGGTGATTGAGTGTCACGGCCCGGGTTCGCGAGCAAGCTCGCTCCTACAAGAGCTTGGCCATCGGCACCGCCCTGTAGGAGCGAGCTTGCTCGCGAACCGCATCACACCGGCGGAAAGGCCTTGAAGACGTCCAGCGCCTCGGCCTGCTCCGTCCAGTCGCGCACCGCCGGGTAGCTGTCCGCCGGAATGTCTTCGGAGTGCAGCAGCTGCACGAAGGTCCAGGCCACGGCGATGCTCAGCCCGGCCTGGTCCAGCGGCGCGCCGGCGTCCAGCGACATTTCGCGCAGCTCGCTCTCCAGCTGTGCCAGGGCCGCGTGCAATTGCTGGTCGACCCTTTCCTGCCAGCTGGCGAGTTGCTTGTCCTCGGGACGCTGCTGTTCGTAATAGCGCTGCACGGCCTTTTCCATGACCGCCAGGGCCAGGCCCAGCAGGCGCGTGGCGCGCAGCCGTGCGGCCGGTGCGGCAGGCATCAGGCTGCGCCCGGCCAGGTGTTCGAGGTAGTCGATGATCAGCGTGGAGTCCATCAGCACCTCGCCGTCGCCCAGCACCAGGGTCGGCGCCTTCACCACCGGGTTGATGCCGCGGAATTCCTCGTAGGTGCGGAACACCGACAGCGACTGGTGGCTGAATTCGATGCCGAGCAGGCGCAGGGTGATGGCGACGCGGCGCACGTAGGGTGAGTCGAGCATGCCGACCAGGTGCGGAAGCTTCTGTTGCATGGGTACGTCCTGTTAGTGAAGATTGCATCGTGGCGGGCGCGGTTGTCCGCGCTACGCCCATGAATCTAGCGGCTTTGGCTGCTGGGAAATAGCGACGATTAGTGACCGATTCGGTTAGGGATACTTACATGAGCGCATTGCCGCCGCTCTCTGCCCTGCGCAGTTTCGAGGCCGTGGCCCGACTGGGTAGTGTCACGCTGGCCGCCAGTGAACTGCACGTCACGCATTCCGCCGTCAGCCAGCAGGTGCGTCAGCTGGAGAACCTGTTGGGCGTCACCCTGCTGCAGCGCGAAGGACGAGGCCTGCGCCTGAGCGAGGAAGGCCGCCTTTACGCCCTGCAGGTTCGTGGTGCGCTGCGCGATATCGCCGAGGCGACCCGCCTGGCGAAAGCGCGACCAGGGGAAGACGAGCTGGTAGTGGCGCTCACGCCGTCCTTCGGCCAGAAGTGGCTGCTGCCGCGCCTGCCGGGCTTTCGCGCAACTTATCCACAGTACCGCCTGCGTCTGCTGGCCAGCCTGGAGGTAATGGACTTGCGCCAGGGCCTGGCCGACGTGGCGATCCGCATCGGCCAGGGGCACTGGGAAGGGTTGGCGCAGGAACATCTGTTCGAGGACGAAGTGGTCGTGGTTGCCGCGCCGGACTTCAACGGCGGGCGCCTGCCCCGGACTCCGGGGCAGATCCTCCGCTGCCCGCGTGTCACCGGCTTCGAGTCCTGGCTGGGCTGGTGCCAGGCGGCGGGCGTGGCGGTGCCGGAGGAACCGGCGGAGTTCGTGGTGAACGACTCCAACCTGAGCATCGAGGCGGTGCGCATGGGTCAGGGCATCGGCCTGGAACGCCGCAGCTTGGTGGCCGGCGCTCTTGCAAGCGGCGAGCTGGTAGCGCTCAGTGACCTGCGCGTGCCGTACGGCTTTCCCTACTGGCTGGTGTGGCCCGAGCGCGAGGCGACCCAGGCCAAGGTGGCGGCGTTCGCCGGGTGGCTTTCGGGCGAGGTCCAGGCGTATCTGCGGGCTATTGCCTGAGTCGGTCCGCGAGCGAGCTTGCTACTGCAAGGGAGTGGAAGCGCCCTGCGTAGGAGCGAGCTTGCTCGCGAACACGGGGTGAAGACGATGCCGAGTCGAGCCTGGCCTCAGAAGGCCTCGTCGATGTAGTGGAAGGGGTAATCGGGGCTCTTGTACTTGCCGATCCTGCCGCGCCTGGGCAGCTTCACTTCCTCGCGCGGTACCGACTTGTAGGGCACGTGCTTGAGAATGTGGCTGATGACGTTCAGGCGCACGCGCTTCTTGTCCTCGGAGCGCGCGACGAACCAGGGCGCCCAGGGCGAGTCGGTGGCGGCGAACATCAGGTCGCGGGCTCGGGTGTATTCGTCCCAGCGGGTGTAGGACTTCACATCCATCGGCGAGAGCTTCCAGATCTTGCGGCCGTCGGTGATGCGGTCTTCCAGCCGGCGCGCCTGCTCCTCCGGGCTGACCTCCAGCCAGAACTTCAGCAGGATGATCCCCGACTCGGTGAGCATGCGCTCGAACAGCGGCGTCACGGCGAGGAACTTGTCGGCCTGCTCCTCGGTGCAGAAGCCCATCACCCGCTCGACGCCGGCGCGGTTGTACCAGCTGCGGTCGAAGATCACCACCTCGCCGGCCGAGGGCAGGTGCTTGATGTAGCGCTGGGCGTAGAGCTGGGATTTCTCCCGCTCGGTGGGGGCGGGCAGCGCCACCACGCGGAATACCCGCGGGCTGACGCGCTCGGTGAGCGCCTTGATGGTGCCGCCCTTGCCCGCGCCGTCGCGGCCTTCGAAGACGATGCAGACCTTCAGGCCCTTGTGCACCACCCATTCCTGCAGCTTGACCAGTTCCACGGACAGCTTGCGCAGGTGCTCCTCGTAATCCTTGTTCTTCATTTTCCCGGTCTGTTCGGGGGCCGGGTTCTTCGTCTTGCTCTTCTTGCCCATCACTTCCTCCATGGCTGGCCTGGGACGGCCGTGGAATCAGCATAGCCGCTCGCCGGGCGAACGGACTGTGATGCAGTCAGGTTCGAAAATGTAGGAGAGTCCCGGTAGCGGCCGTGTTTGCCGGAAGGCTGGTGTCGGATGTTTCGTAGCGTCCGGTAAATCGTCCTGCAGAGTGGGAAAAAGGCTGCTGCCGTCCGCGGTTTTTGGTGAAATGCGCCTCATCACCCGCAGTGCGTCGACAGCGCCTGCACGACCCAGGAGACACGATGACCGAGCAGCGACTGACCCCCGGCCTGATGGTGATCCACGGCAACCATCCGGAAGCGCTGCGCGACCTGCTGGTGCAGTGGATGAGCCGGCACCCGCTGGCGCCGCTGGAGAACGAGGTCATCCTGGTGCAGAGCAACGGCATCGCCCAGTGGCTGAAGCTGGCGCTGGGGCGCGACGTGGAGGAGGGCGGTTGCGGCGTCACCGCCGCGCTCGACGTGCAGTTGCCCGCGCAATTCCTCTGGCGTGCCTACCGCGGCGCGCTGGGTCGTGACGAAATCCCCGAAGTGTCTGTGCTCGACAAGGGCCCGCTGACCTGGCGCCTGATGCGCCTGCTGCCGACTTTGCTCGAGCGCGACGAATTCGCCACCCTGCAACGCTTCCTCGCCGACGACGCCGACCTGCGCAAGCGCCACCAGTTGGCCGAGCGCCTGGCCGACCTGTTCGACCAGTACCAGGTCTACCGCGCCGACTGGCTGGAGGACTGGAGCCGCGGGGTCGATCAGTTGCGCCTGGCCAACGGCAGCGTGCGCGAGCTGGACGCCGACAACCGCTGGCAGGCCGCCCTGTGGCGGGCGCTGCTCGACGACGTTGGCCCCGAGGGCCTGGCCACCAGCCGCGCCGGTGTGCACGGGCGCTTCATCGAGAAGCTGAAGAACGCCGAGAACCTGCTGCCGAACCTGCCGCGCCGCGTGGTGGTGTTCGGCATTTCCGCCATGCCCGCGCAGACGGTGGAAGCCCTCGCCGTGCTGGCGCGCCACGCCCAGGTGCTGCTCTGCGTGCACAACCCCTGCCGCCACCACTGGGCCGATATCGTCGCCGACAAGGACCTGCTGCGCCACGAGTACCGTCGCCAGCGCCGCCGCGCCGGCACTCCGGAACTGCTCAGCGAAGACCAGCAGCACCAGTACGCCCAGCCGCTGCTGGCCGCCTGGGGCAAGCAGGGCCGCGACTACATCAACCTGCTCGACCAGTACGACGACCCGGAAAGCTACCGCGCGCGCCTGGGCGCGGTGAGCAACGGGCGCATCGACCTGTTCAGCGAAGTGGAACCGGACAGCCTGCTCGGCCAGCTGCAGGACGACATCCTCGAGCTGCGTCCGCTCAACGAAACCCGCGAACACTGGCCTGCGATCGATCCGCAGGCCGATGACTCGGTGCGCTTCCACGTTGCCCACAGCGCCCAGCGCGAAGTGGAAATCCTCCACGACCAGCTGCTGGCGCGCTTCGACGCCGACCCCTCGCTGCGTCCGCGCGACGTGATCGTCATGGTCCCCGACATCAACCCCTACGCGCCGCACATCGAAGCCGTGTTCGGGCAGATCCCGCGCGACGACAAGCGCCTCATCCCCTACACCCTGGCCGACCAGGGCCAGCGCGGCCGCGAACCGCTGCTGGTGGCGCTGGAGCACCTGCTGCGGCTGCCGGACAGCCGTTTCGCGGTGAGCGAAATCCTCGACCTGCTGGACGTCGCCGCCGTGCGCGCGCGCTTCGGCCTGGCCGACGCCGACCTGCCGCTGCTG
>NZ_JBGLYK010000227.1:0-8770 GCF_047304025.1 Pseudomonas sp. Pseusp97
GACCTGTGCGTCGGCGTAACCCATGGTCGCCAGGGACTGGAAGTTGGCCTGGGCAAGTGGCTGGCGGCCAAGCCCGGCGGCACCGACGCCGAGCACCGCGAAGCCGAACAGCTGCTGACCCGCGCCTTCGATGAAGGCGAGGACAGCGCGCTGGTTCCGCTGATCGTGCTCTACCTGCAGTACCCGCAGGCCTGGCCGAACGTCAACCCGCAGCAGCGCATCGACCAGTGGCGCGCCCAGGGCCTGCCGCAGGCGGACCTGGCGCAGATCATCCTGTACCGCACCCAGGGCACCTACGACCAGCACCTGGGCGAGGTCGAGCAGGTCTGCCAGCGCTGGCTGACCCGCATGGACGTGTGCTGGATGGAACTGGCCACCGTGTACCAGAAGCAGGGCAACGCGGATAAGCAGAAGGCCCACATCGAAGCGCTCAAGGCAGGCTGGAAGGCCGGCCGCGTACCGTCCGAGCGCGTCGAGTCAGTGGCCGGCGTACTGGCCGACCAGAACATCGGCACCGCCGATCCGCAGGCCGCGCAGGCGTTGCTCAACGAGATCGCGCCGACCTACCCGGCCGCCTGGGTCAGCCTCGCCAAGCTGCAGTACGACAACCCCGACCTGGGTGACCTGGACCAGATGCTCGACTACCTGAAGAAGGCCCAGGACGCCGCACAGCCCCGCGCCGAACTGCTGCTGGGCCGCCTCTACTACGACGGCAAGTGGGCCCCGCAGGAGCCGCAGAAGGCCGAACAGCACCTGCTCAAGGCTGCCGCCACCGAGCCGCAGGCGCATTACTACCTGGGCCAGATCTATCGCCGTGGATTCCTCGGCCAGGTCTACCCGCAGAAGGCCGTGGACCACCTGCTGATCGCCGCGCGCGCCGGCCAGGCGAGCGCCGACATGGCTCTGGCACAGCTGTATTCGCAGGGACGTGGCATTCGCCCGAATCTGGTCAACGCTTACGTGTTCGGCGAGCTCGCCCAGCGCCAGCAGGTCCCTACCGCCAGTGACCTGATGGCGCAGATCGAGCCGCAGATACAACCGGCCGACCGCTCTGCGGCCCAGCAGTTGCTCAAGCGCGAAGAACAAGCGCGCGGGGCCAACTGGCAAGCCACCGTCAGCCTCCTGCAGAACAATCAGGATCAAGAAAACCTATGAAGCGCATTGACCCGATGACCACCCCGCCGTTTGCTCTTATCGAAGGGATTAAGCCGCGAGCTCTGGCTACCGCTGTTCGCCGCGCACGCCTGTTCCCCGTCATGTTCGGCGCCGGCCTGAGCCTGGCCGGGACCCTCTTCGGCAGCCTCGCCCACGCGGCAGAAGAGCCGCCGAAGAACTTCGGCCTCGACATCAAGGTGACCGCCGAATCCGAGGACGACCGCGACCTGGGCACCGCCCGCGGCGGCGACCTCAACGGCATCGGCCTGGACCTGCGCCCGTGGGCCTTCGGCCAATGGGGCGACTGGAGCGCCTATGTGATGGGCCAGGCGGTCGCCGCCACCGACACCATCCAGACCGACACCCTGCAGAACGACGACGTCAACGGCTCCAGCCGCAGCAGCAGCGACAACAAGCGCGAGCCCGACGACGCCTACCTGGCCCTGCGCGAGTTCTGGGTCGACTACGCCGGCCTCACCCAGTACCCCGGTGAGCACCTGCGCTTCGGTCGCCAGCGTCTGCGCGAAGACAGCGGCATGTGGCAGGACACCAACATCGAAGCGCTGAACTGGACCTTCGACACCACCCTGCTGCGCGCCCACCTCGGCGCCGCCCAGCGTTTCTCCGACTACCGCACCGACATCACCGACCTCGCGCCGGAGGACAAGGATCGCACCCACGTCTTCGGCGATATCTCCACGCAGTGGATGCCGCAGCATTGGGTCGGCCTGCGCCTGCACCATTCCGACGACAGCGGCAGCCTGCCGGACCCGGGCGAGACCGTCGATTCGCTGGACAAGCGCTCCACCGGCGACCTCACCTGGGTCGGCATCGAGGCCAACGGCGACGGTTACAACTGGCGCTCGCAGATGCCCATCAATTACTGGGCCAGCGCCACCTGGCTGACCGGCAACCGCGACCGCCTGACCACCGTCCCGGTGAACGGCGAGCGCGTCGCCGCCGGCAAGCAGAGTGGCGACGTGGATGCCTACGGCGCCGACCTCGGCCTGCGCTGGAACATCGACGAGCAATGGCGCGTCGGCGGTGCCTATGCCCGCGGCAGTGGCGGCGGCAAGAACGGCGAAGACCAGTTCGAGCAGACCGGCCTTGAGAGCAACCGCTCCAACTTCACCGGCACCCGCGCCCGCGCGCACCGTTTCGGCGAGGCGTTCCGCGGCGAACTGTCGAACCTCGAGGCCGCCACCCTGTTCGGTTCCTGGCAGCTGCGCGACGACTACGACGCCAGCGTCATCTACAACAAGTTCCGCCGCGTGGACAGCGACTCGGACATCGGCAACAGCGGCATCACCGCTCCGCTGGTCAACGACTCCAAGGACATCGGCCAGGAAGTCGACCTGGTCGTGACCAAGTACTTCAAGCAGGGCCTGCTGCCGGCATCGATGAGCCAGGCGATCGACGAGCCGTCGGCGCTGATCCGCTTCCGCGGCGGCGTGTTCAAGCCCGGCGACGCCTACGGCAGCCACGTCGACTCGACCATGCACCACGCCTTCGTCGACGTGATCTGGCACTTCTGAGGACTGTAGCGATGACCCTCCATCGGATTCCCCAGCTCGCTTTACGCCGCCCCCGCTGCGTGGCCGGGTATCCGCTGGAGGCCCGCGCGCAAGGAGACACGGCCATGAACCGCCACCCGATACACGCCCTGCCGCTGACCGCGCTGCTGCTCGGCGGCCTGCTCAGCGCCGGCGCGCCGACCTGGGCGGCGCAGCCCGCGGCCAAGGCCGAAACCAGTGCTGCCCAGGCCAGGACAGCCGAGGCCGCCAAAGCCGGCGACAGCGAGAAGGCCCAGGAAGAACAGCCGGACGGCGAACCGGGCCACACCCAGACACTCAAGCAATCGGGCAACTACACCGTGACCGCCGCGCCCAGCGAGCCGCTGCACCTGGAGCCGCCCAAGCTGCCTGACCTGTCGGGCTACACCGCCGAGGCGGTGGAGAAGAAGATCCAGCGCAACAAGCGCGGCAAGGCCCACATCGAACGCATGGTCCAGCAGCAGCCGCTGAAGGAATTCACCGGGGGCAAGAACCGTCTCGGCGAATGGGTGAAGCGCCAGCGCCAGATGCCCAAGGCGATCTTCATCGACGGCGGCTACGTCAACCTCACCGAGCTGGTCGGCAAGCTGCCGAAGAACGTTCTGGAGCAGACCGAGCCGGGCGTCTACGTCGCCCGCCTGCCTATCGTCGTCAGCCAGGGCGCGACCCTGGAGATCGACGGCAAGGTCAAGGAACTGCGCCTGTCGCAGGATCGCGGCTCGTTCCTGGTCAACGACGGCAAGCTGTTCGTGCGTGACACCAAGGTCACCGCCTGGAACGAGGCGAAGAACGAACCGGCCTGGTTCAAGGAGCCCAACGAATTCCGCCCCTTCCTGATCTCCTGGGGCGGCGCCGAAGCCTACCTGGTCAACAGCCATTTCGTAAGCTTCGGCTACAACGCCTCCAAGGCCTACGGCATCTCCATCTCGCAGTACAGCCCGGGCATGGACAAGACCATGAAGCGCCCGCGGCCCCAGGGCTGGGTGCTCAACTCCACCTTCGAGGACGCCTGGTACGGCTTCTACTGCTACGAGGCCGACGACCTGGTGGTGCGCGGCAACACCTACAGGAACAACGTCGTCTACGGCATCGACCCGCACGACCGCTCGCATCGCCTGATCATCGCCGAGAACACCGTCTACGGGACCAGGAAGAAGCACGGCATCATCGTTTCCCGCGAGGTCAACGACAGCTGGATCATCCACAACAAGACCTACGACAACCACCTCTCCGGGATCGTCCTCGACCGTAATTCCGAGCGCAACCTGGTGGCCTACAACGAGGTGTACCGCAACCACTCCGACGGCATCACCCTCTACGAGTCGGGCGACAACCTCATCTACGGCAACCAGGTGCTGGCCAACCAGCGCCACGGCATCCGCGTGCGCAACAGCGTGAACATCCGCCTGTACGAGAACCTCGCCGCCGGCAACAAGCTGATCGGCGTCTACGGGCACATCAAGGACCTCTCCGACACCGACCGCAACATCGACCTCGACCCCTTCGACACCAAGGTCTCGCTGATCGTGGTGGGCGGCAAGCTGGCCGGCAACGGCTCGGGTCCGCTGTCGGTGGATTCGCCGCTGTCGCTGGAGCTCTACAAGGTGGCCATGCTCGGCCCGACCAAATCTTCCGGCATCTCCTTCAACGGCGTGCTCGGCGAGAAGCAGGACCAAATCCTGGACCTGCTGGTGCGCCAGCAACGCGCGGTGCTGATCGACCCCGTCGAAAGCCAGGCCGAACTGCAGAACTGAGGACCCGACGACCATGAAAAAACTGACCATCAACCTGCTGCGCCTGTCGGGCCTTTCCGCGGCCCTGCTGCTGGCCCACCAGGCCAGCGCCGCCGACGCGCCGAGCTATTCCGCGCAGCCGGCCGCCGGGCTCTGCCCCACCGCCGCCAACGACGCGGCGTACAACACCAAGTACCTGGGCTTCTTCACCCACCTGGTGCCGGCCCAGGAAGACTGGCTGTTCCGTACCACCTACGACCTGCGCACCGACTTCGGCACCACCCCCGAGGGCTGGCGCGAGCTCAAGCAGCTGCGCGACGAACTCAAGCGCAAGGGCATCGACCTCGTGGTGGTCTACCAGCCCACCCGCGGCCTGGTGAACCGCGAGAAGCTCAACCCGCAGGAGAAGGCCAGCTTCAACTACGAGCTGGCGAAGAAGAACTACCAGGCGACCATCGCCCAGTTCCGCAAGGCCGGCATCTACACCCCGGACTTCTCGCCGCTGTTCGACGAGAAGGAAGAGCACCCCTACTACTTCAAGGGCGACCACCACTGGACGCCGTACGGGGCGATGCGCAGCGCGAAGATCGTCGCCCAGACCCTGAAGGAAATCCCCGCCTACAACGACATTCCCAAGAAGGAATTCGAGAGCAAGCGCGTGGGCCTGCTGTCCAAGCTGGGCACCTTCCACAAGGCCGCCGCGCAGCTGTGCGGCAGCAGCTACGCGCCGCAGTACGTCGACCGCTTCGAGACCGAGCCGGTGGGCGATTCGGGCGGCGGCGACCTGTTCGGCGAAGGCGGCGATGCCCAGGTCGCGCTGGTCGGCACCTCCAACAGCGGCCCGGCGTACAACTTCGCCGGCTTCCTGGAGCAGTACGGCAAGGTCGACATCCTCAACAACGCCGTGTCCGGCGGCGGCTTCGACAGCTCCCTGCTGGCCTACATGACCAGCAAGGAATTCCACGACAAGCCGCCGAAGATCCTCATCTGGGAATTCGCCACCCACTACGACATGGCGCAGAAGAGCTTCTACCGCCAGGCCATGCCGCTGGTGGACAACGGCTGCGCCGACGGCAAGCCGGCCATCAGCCGCAAGGTCAAGCTGCACGCGGGCAGCAACGAGGTGCTGCTCAACAGCGGCGCGCTGCCGATCCGCTCGGGCAGCTACACCGCCGACGTCACCTATTCCGACCCCGGCGTGCACGAACTCAAGAACACCATCTGGTACATGAACGGTCGTCGCGAGCAGCTGAAGATCGAGCAGTCCAAGGCCGTGGACACCGGCGGACGCTACGTCTTCGAACTGCGCAACGACGAGGACTGGTCGAACCAGCAGTTCCTCTCCCTGGAGATCGAGGCGCCGGAAGACATGCCGGCGGGCCTGGAAGTCGAGGCCAAGCTCTGTCAGACGCCCAAAGCCAAGTCGGCCGACGTGGCCGCCAACTGACGCGAGGGAGTGAATTCCATGCCCAGCCTACGCAAGATCAAGACACCCGTCGTCGCCCGCATCGGCCTGACCGTCGCGGTGCTCGGCGCCCTGTTCGGTGGCGAGACCACCACCTACGCCGCCGACCTGATGCCGCCGCCGGGCTACTTCTCAGCCGTCGGCGACAAGGGCAGCAAGAAGGATTCTGGCAACTGCCCGACTCCCCCGACGCCCTATACCGGCAGCCTGCAGTTCACCAGCAAGTACAAGGGCTCGGACTCGGCGCGCGCCACCCTGAATGCGGATGCGGAGAAAGAGTTCCGCAGCCAGATCAAGGACATCACCGACATGGAGCGCGGCGCCACCAAGCTCATCACCCAGTACATGCGCAGCGGCAACAAGGGCGACCTGGACTGCGCGATGAACTGGCTGACGTCCTGGGCCGAAGCCGGCGCGCTGGAAAGCAGCGACTACAACCACACCGGCAAGTCCATGCGCAAATGGGCGCTGGGCAGCCTGTCGTCCTCCTACATGCGCCTGAAGTTCTCCAGCAGCCGCCCGCTGGCCTCCTACACCGAGCAGTCGAAGGAGATCGAGAACTGGTTCAGCACCCTGGGCAGCCAGGTGGTGCGCGACTGGAGCGACCTGCCGCTGAAGAAGATCAACAACCACTCCTACTGGGCCGCCTGGTCGGTGATGTCCACCGCCGTGGTGACCAACCGCCGCGACCTGTTCGACTGGTCGGTGCAGGAGTTCAAGGTGGCCGCCAACCAGGTGGACGCCGACGGCTACCTGCCCAACGAACTCAAGCGCCGCCAGCGCGCCCTGTCGTACCACAACTACTCGCTGCCGCCGCTGACCATGATCGCCGCCTTCGCCCAGGTGAACGGCGTCGATCTGCGCCAGGAAAACAACGGCGCCCTGCAGCGCCTGGCCAACCGCGTGATGCAAGGCGTGGACGACCAGGACGCGTTCGACGAGAAGACCGGTAACGACCAGGACATGGGCGACCTGAAGGAGAACAGCAAGTTCGCCTGGCTGGAGCCCTATTGCGCGCTCTACAGCTGCGCGCCCAAGACCCAGGACTGGAAGAAGAAGATGGAGCCGTTCAACAGCTTCCGCCTGGGGGGTGAAGTGACCAAGGTTTTCAACCGTCAGGGGGCGGGGAGCTGAAGCCGAAAGGCAAGAGCCCCTCTCCCCCGCCCTCTCCCTGAAGGGAGAGGGAGCTGTCCGAGCGATTGGGCAGCCTCGTAGGGCGGATAACGCTTCGCGTCATCCGGCCGGACCTGTAGGAGCGAGCTTGCTCGCGAACAGTATTTCCGGGAGCTCCGGCGTAGGGCGGTTCGCGAGCAAGCTCGCTCCTACGAAGAGCTACCCATCCCGCACACGCGGGGCATAAACACCACCCGACCCACGCAACAAAGACGCGGGCGGGCGCAGCAGATTGAGCACCACATGGGGAGGAATTGGCGGGTTGCCCCGGCCTTTCCTCAAGGCGTCGCGAAGACGCCGGAAGGTCCGGAGCCACTCAAGGTTTGAAGCTCCAGAGAGAGACGCGGAATGGTCTTTTCTTCCAACGTGTTCCTGTTCCTGTTCCTGCCGGTCTTCCTCGGCCTGTACTACCTGAGCGGGAACCGCTACCGGAACCTCCTGTTGCTGGTCGCCAGCTACATCTTCTACGCCTGGTGGCGGGTGGACTTCCTCCTGCTGTTCGCCGGCGTCACCCTGTTCAACTACTGGATCGGCCTGCGCATCGGCGCCGCCGGCGTACGCACCAGGGCCGCGCAGCGCTGGCTGATCCTCGGCGTGGTGGTCGACCTCTGCGTGCTGGGCTACTTCAAGTACGCCAACTTCGGCGTGGAGAGCCTCAACGAGATCATCACCTCGTTCGGCATGCAGCCCTTCGTGCTGACCCACATCCTGCTGCCCATCGGCATCAGCTTCTACACCTTCGAATCGATCAGCTACATCATCGACGTGTACCGCGGCGACACGCCTGCCACGCACAACCTGATCGACTTCGCGGCGTTCGTGGCGATCTTCCCGCACCTGATCGCCGGCCCCGTGCTGCGCTTCAAGGACCTGGTCGACCAGTTCAACCACCGCACCCACACCGTCGACAAGTTCGCCGAAGGCTGCACCCGCTTCATGCAGGGCTTCGTCAAGAAGGTGTTCATCGCCGACACCCTGGCGGCGGTCGCCGACCACTGCTTCGCCCTGCAGAACCCCACCACCGGTGACGCCTGGCTCGGCGCGCTGGCCTACACCGCGCAGCTGTATTTCGATTTCTCCGGTTACAGCGACATGGCTATCGGCCTGGGCCTGATGATGGGCTTCCGCTTCATGGAGAACTTCAACCAGCCCTACATCAGCCAGTCCATCACCGAATTCTGGCGGCGCTGGCACATCAGCCTGTCCACCTGGCTGCGCGACTACCTGTACATCAGCCTGGGCGGCAACCGCGGCACCACCTTCCAGACCTACCGCAACCTGATCCTCACCATGCTGCTGGGCGGCCTGTGGCACGGCGCCAATGTCACCTACATCATCTGGGGCGCCTGGCACGGCGTGTGGCTGGCCATCGAGCGGGCCCTGGGCGTGAACGCCGCGCCGCGCGTGCTCAATCCGCTGAAGTGGGCGTTCACCTTCCTGCTGGTGATCGTCGGCTGGGTGATCTTCCGCGCCGAGAACCTGCACGTGGCCTGGCGCATGTACGAGGCCATGTTCAGCTTCGGCGACTGGAAGCTCTCCGAACTCAACCGCGCCAGCCTCACCGGCCTGCAGGTCGGCACCCTGGTGATCGCCTACCTCGTGCTCGCCTTCTTCGGCCTGCGCCAGTTCTACAACCAGCCGATGCAGAGCAAGGCGCCCAAGGCCGCGGCGAAGACCGAGCAGGTCGAGGC
>NZ_JBGLYK010000228.1:0-8647 GCF_047304025.1 Pseudomonas sp. Pseusp97
TTGTCTCCTACTCCGGCCCGCTAAATTCTTTTTTCCCACCCCTTGTTTTTTTTTTGTCTCCCTTTCTTTTCTTATTTACCGCCCCGGCCCCCCCCCCCCCGCGGGGGGGCGCCCCTCTCCCTGGTCCTGCGTTTCTGCTACTGCGGTAGGGCGCATAACGCGCCAGCGTTATCCGCCGACACAACGGCGCCTTACTTGCCGGTGATCATCGGCAGGTTCAGGCCCTGCTCCTTGGCGCAGTCGATGGCGATCTGGTAGCCGGCGTCGGCATGGCGCATCACGCCGGTGCCCGGGTCGTTGGTCAGCACACGGGCGATGCGCGCAGCGGCCTCGTCGGTACCGTCGCAGACGATCACCATGCCCGAGTGCTGCGAGAAGCCCATGCCCACGCCGCCGCCGTGGTGCAGCGAGACCCAGGTGGCGCCGCTGGCGGTGTTCAGCAGGGCGTTGAGCAGCGGCCAGTCGGACACGGCGTCGGAGCCGTCCTGCATGGCTTCGGTCTCGCGGTTCGGGCTGGACACCGAGCCGGAGTCGAGGTGGTCGCGGCCGATCACGATGGGTGCCTTCAGCTCGCCGCTGCGGACCATTTCGTTGAACGCCAGGCCGAGCTTGGCACGCTGGCCCAGGCCGACCCAGCAGATGCGCGCCGGCAGGCCCTGGAAGCTGATGCGCTCCTTGGCCATGTCCAGCCAGCGGTGCAGGTGGGCGTCGTCCGGGATCAGCTCCTTGACCTTGGCGTCGGTCTTGTAGATGTCCTCGGCGTCGCCGGACAGCGCGGCCCAGCGGAACGGACCGACGCCGCGGCAGAACAGCGGGCGGATATAGGCCGGGACGAAGCCGGGGAAGTCGAAGGCGTTGGCCACGCCCTCTTCCTTGGCCATCTGGCGGATGTTGTTGCCGTAGTCGAAGGTCGGGATGCCCTGCTTCTGGAACTCCAGCATGGCTTTGACGTGCACGGCCATGGACTGCTTGGCGGCCTTCACCACGGCAGCCGGTTCGGTCTGCGCGCGGTCGCGGTACTGCTCCCAGGTCCAGCCGGCCGGCAGGTAGCCGTTGAGCGGGTCGTGGGCGGAGGTCTGGTCGGTGACCATGTCCGGGCGCACGCCGCGCTTGAGCAGTTCCGGGAGGATTTCCGCGGCGTTGCCCAGCAGGGCGATGGAGATGGCCTTGCCTTCGGCGGTGTACTTCGCGATGCGCGCCAGGGCGTCGTCGAGGTCATTGGCCTGCTCGTCGACGTAGCGGCTGGCGAGGCGGAAATCGATGCGGCTCTGCTGGCACTCGACGTTCAGCGAGCAGGCGCCGGCCAGGGTCGCGGCCAGCGGCTGGGCGCCGCCCATGCCACCCAGGCCGGCGGTGAGGACCCAGCGGCCCTTGAGGTTGCCGTCATAGTGCTGGCGGCCGGCCTCGACGAAGGTTTCGTAGGTGCCCTGGACGATGCCCTGGCTGCCAATGTAGATCCACGAGCCGGCGGTCATCTGGCCGTACATGGCCAGGCCCTTGGCATCCAGTTCGTTGAAGTGTTCCCAGTTGGCCCAGTGCGGCACCAGGTTGGAGTTGGCGATCAGCACGCGCGGGGCGTTGGCGTGGGTCTTGAAGACGCCGACCGGCTTGCCGGACTGCACCAGCAGGGTCTCGTCCTCATTCAGCTGCTTCAGGGTCTCGACGATCTTGTCGTAGCACTCCCAGTTGCGCGCGGCGCGGCCGATGCCGCCGTACACCACCAGCTCCTTCGGGTTCTCGGCGACTTCCGGGTCGAGGTTGTTCATCAGCATGCGCAGCGGCGCTTCGGTCAGCCAGCTCTTGGCATTCAGTTGGGTGCCGCGCGGGGCACGGATTTCGACGTCGCGGAATTTGGTCACGGAAGGCTCCTTCGCTTGCTCGGATCGATAAGCCGGTGAGGGCTCGGCGGTTCGTTCGATGGTCTCGAAGGGCTCGAAACCATCATGTCTATGCTTGTATGTACAAGTATAAGCAAAGCGAGGGCCAATATTGGCTGGCGAGAGGCTAAGCCAGTCGGATATTTGCTTCATCTTATTGATTTAAAAGGAATAAAAAGTCGAAGGCGGGAACTGGGAGAGGCTGTCAGCCATTGCCGTCCTTCAGACAATTGCACCAGAAGAAGGCTTCGCTGCACCGTTTCGTTGCGTTCGGTAACACCGCTCGCTACCAAGGGACACAGGTTGTATAGACAAGCTGTGTCCAAGCAAGAAATGGAAGTTCGCCGCGATGCCGTTCGCGAGCAAGCTCGCTCCTACAGGTACGCATCGGTGCGCTCTTCGTAGGAGCGAGCTTGCTCGCGAACCGCCTACTGCCGGACTACTTCAACGCCGCATCGATCCGCGTCGCCGCGTCCGCCGACACCCACCTCGACCACAGCTCGCGATGCTCACGGAAGAACTTCGCCCGCACATCCGCCACGTCCCGGTGGTGCTCGGCCATGTCCGCCAGCAGCGCGTTGAACAGCGGCAACGGCAGTTCGACCTTCTCGAAGACCTGCACCAAAGCCGGCGCCTTGTCGTGGAAGTCGCGGGACACGCCGATGCTGATCTTCGCCGGCAGCGAGCGCGATCCCCTGGGGTTGGGGTCATTGGCGTCGGTCAGGGTCTTCCAGGCCGCCTTGTCGAATGGCGGCTCCTCCAGCTGCACCAGCTTGAAGCGCCCCAGCAGCGGCGTCGGCGCCCAATAGTAGAAGAGCACCGGCCGGCCCTGGGCGATGGCCGAGCTGATTGCCGCATCCAGCGCGGGGCCGGCGCCAGTGCGAAAGTTCACGTAGCTGTCGTTCAGGCCATAGGCCTTGAGCTTCTGTGTGTTGACGATCTCGCAGGTCCAGCCGGTGGGGCAGTTGTAGAAGCGACCCTTGCTGGGCTCCTCGTCATCCTTGAACAGCGCCTTGTACCTGGGCAGGTCGCTGACCGACTTCAGGTCCGGCGCGGCGGCCTTGATGCCCCGCGTCGCGTCGCCGTGCACCACGTAGTCCGGCACCCACCAGCCTTCGCTGGCACCCTTCACCGTCTCGCCCACGGAGAACACCTGGCCGGCCTTCTCCGCCTGCTGCCAGACGGTACTGCGCCCGGCCCACTGCTCGCCGGTGACCTGGATGTCGTTCTGCTTCAGCGCGTTCTCCATGGTCACGGTGTTACCCGGCACTGCGTCGGTCTGACAGCCGTAGCCCTTCTCCAGGATGAAGCGCAGCACGTCGGTGGTGAACATCCCGCTTTCCCAGTTCAGCCCGGCGAACACCACGGGTTTCGGATAGGGGCAGCCAGCGGCGAGGGTTTGCGCGCACAGGCCGAAGGCCAGCAGCAGCGCGAACAGGCAACGGGGGGCGGACATGGGGCGGTCTCCGGGCACGTTGGTGTCCATTGGGTTTAGCCGCCGATCCGCGATTTGCCCACGACCATCGGACTGGAAATGCCACCGGCGGTGACATTCACTCAGTCCGGAACCACAGCGCGAAAGGGTGAAACACCGGGCGACAGGCACTGGAGCGCCATGGCACAGCGATTGCTATACCTGTATATACAGGAACGATCCACGGTAACACTTTCACCGAACCCAGGATGCTGACATGTCCGAAACCCTGCTCCTGACGCCCGGCCAGTTCGACCTCGACCAGCTGCGCGCCATCTACCAGCACCAACCCGACCTGCAGCTCGCGGACCATTGCCGCGAAGCCATCCTGCGCAGCGCGCAGACGGTCAGCCAGATCATCGCCGACCAGCGCACGGTCTATGGCATCAACACCGGCTTCGGCCTGCTGGCGCGCACCTCCATCGCCGAAGACCAGCTCGCCACCCTGCAGCGCAACCTGATCCTCTCCCACTGCACCGGCACCGGCCCGCTGCTGGACGACGCCAGCGTGGCGCTGATCATGGCACTGAAGATCGGCTCCCTGGCGCGCGGCTTCTCCGGCGTCGGCCTGCCAGTGATCGAGACGCTGCTCAAGCTTTACCGGGCGCGAGTCTACCCGTGCATCCCCTCGCAGGGCTCGGTGGGTGCCTCCGGCGACCTCGCGCCCCTGGCGCACATGTCCTCGACCCTGCTCGGTGTCGGCCAGGTGCGCCACCAAGGGCGCATCCTCGAAGCCACCGAGGGCCTTGCCATCGCCGGCGCCGAACCGCTGGTGTTGGGCCCCAAGGAAGGCCTGGCGCTGATCAACGGCACCCAGGTCTCCACCGCGCTGGCCCTGCGCGGACTGTTCGCGGCGGAGAAGCTGTTCATCTCCGCGGTGGTCGCCGGCAGCCTGACGGTGGAGGCGCTGAAAGGCTCATTCGTCCCCTTCGATGCGCGTATCCAGGAAGTGCGCGGCCAACCGGGGCAGATCGCGGTTGCCGCGCTGTACCGCGAGCTGCTGCACGACAGCCCGATCAACCAATCGCACATCGACTGCAAGCGCGTGCAGGACCCGTACTCGCTGCGCTGCCAGCCGCAGGTGATGGGCGCCTGCCTGGATCACCTGCGCTTCGCCGCGGGGGTTTTCCTGCGCGAGGCCAATGCCGTTTCCGACAACCCGCTGGTATTCAGCGCTGACGGCGATGTTCTGTCAGGCGGTAACTTCCATGCAGAGCCGGTGGCCATGGCTTCGGACGTGCTGGCGCTGGCGATCGCGGAGATCGGCGCGCTGTCCGAGCGGCGTATCGCCCAGCTGGTGGACCCGGCGATGTCCGGGCTGCCGGCCTTCCTGGTCAAGGAAGGCGGGCTGAACTCCGGGTTCATGATCGCCCAGGTCACCTCGGCGGCCCTGGCCTCGGAGAACAAGACCTGGGCCCATCCGGCCTCGGTGGACAGCCTGCCGACCTCGGCCAACCAGGAGGACCACGTGTCCATGGCCACCTTCGCCGCCCGCCGCCTGCAGGACATGGCCGCTAACAGCGCCGGCGTGGTCGCCATCGAACTGCTGGCCGCCGCGCAAGGCGTGGACTTCCACGCACCGCTGCAAAGCTCGCCGCAGCTGCAGGAAGTGCGCACGCTGATCCGCAGCCAGGTGCCGCACTACGAACAGGACCGCTACTTCGCCCCGGACATCGCCGCCGCGCGGGCGTGGGTGGAGGAAGGGGTGATGAGTCGGTGGATCGGCTATTCGCGACTGTATTCGTAACCCCGGCGTAGGGCGCATGACGCCTCTGGCGTTATCCGCCGCTCGGTCGTGATGGCGGATAAAGCGTTCCGCTTTATCCGCCCTACGGGTGTCCACGGCACGAATGAACAGGGCGGCACGGCCCGTAGGATGGGTGGAGCGGAGCGATAACCATGCGGATCACCGCGCAGGGGTTGATGGGTATCGCTTCGCTCCACGCCATCCTACAAAAGCCCTGCAGGGCACATGACGCCTCTGGCGTTATCCGCCGCTCGGTCGTGACGGCGGATAAAGCGTTCCGCTTTATCCGCCCTACGGGTGTCGCCCCATGAATGAACAGGGCGGCACGGCCCGTAGGATGGATGGAGCGGAGCGATACCCATGCGGCTCACCGTGCAGGGATTGATGGGTATCGCTTCGCTCCACGCCATCCTACAAAAGCAAAGGGCGCCTCTCGGCGCCCTTTCTGCTCAGCGTGCTTCGAGTTCGATCACGCAGATATCGGCATTGCCCGACACTGTCAGCCGCCACTCACGCAACGCGCCGTCACCTTCGGCGATCAGGGTGTCATGCAGCCCCAGCACACCGCTGGCGGCGCCGTTCAGGCTGGTGTGGATGCCCTCGCCCGCGCTGAACAGCAGCACGGTCGATGCACTACTGAAGAAGTGCGCTGCGCCGTCGAGCTTCAGCCATTGCAGGCGCGCCCGGTAACGGCTCGGCGAATAAATCAGGTTGAAGTCGCGGATCGCGCCGCCCAGCAGCGTGCAATCCACCGCGCTGGCGCCATCGAAAGCGAAGGCGTCGAGTGCGCGCAGGTCGCGGGAAGAGTCGCCATCCACATTCAGGCGCATGCCCTGGCCTTCCAGCACGCTGATGATGCGCTGGTAGCCGGTGAACGCGGAGAACGGTCCTGGCGCGCCGACGTCGGCGATGGACACGCGCCAGCCGAAGCCTTCCAGGTCTTCGCCGGCATCGCGGACGATCTCGCGGGTGGTGCCCGCGCCGTTCTTCCAGGGCATCGCCGGGTAGTCGGCGGCGCGCAGCAATCTGATGGCGGTCATGAACTGAAACGTCCTTCCAGGCGGTAGCGCGAGCCCGGGTACAGCAGGCGCGCGCTGGTGACGGTATTGCGCCCGGACCAGGTGCGCCGGCGGATCAGCAGGCACGGCTCGTGGCGGTCGACGGACAGCAGCTTGCATTCCTCGGGGCTGGGCAGCACCGCCTCGACGACGTGCTCGCCCTCGCTCAGCGGCGCGACCTGGGTCAGGTAGGCGAATGGCGTCTGCCCGGTGAAATCCTGCTTCAGATAATCCGGCGCCACGGCTGCGTTGACGTAGCGGTCCTCGATCTGCACCGGGATATCGTTCTCGTAGTGCACGATGATCGAGTGGAAGATGCGCTGGCCTTCGCGCACATCCAGCGCCAGCGCGCGCTCGGCACTGGCCAGTTCCTCGACCAGGCTGATCACCACCAGGTGATGCTTGTGGCCGCGCGCGGTGATTTCTTCGGCGATGTTCTGCACCTGGAACAGCGCGGATTGGCCCTTGGGCTCGGCGACGAAGGTGCCCACGCCCTGCATGCGCACCAGCAGGCCGTCGGCGGTCAGCTCGCGCAGCGCGCGGTTGATGGTCATGCGGCTGACACCCAGCTCGTCGACCAGCTCCGCTTCGGACGGCACGCGATGGTGCGGCGGCCAGGTGCCGGACTGGATCTGCTGGATGATCAGCTGCTTGACGCGGGCATACAGCGGCGCGGGAATTTCCCCCATCTGCGCGGCGAGCGACGAACCCTCGGCGGGCGAGGTAGGCGTGGGCGATGCGGGCACGGGAAACTCCTTGTCTGGGCGACGGGGGCGAAGGCCTGGGTCTGACTCCGGCATGTACCGGATTCGACCGGTGCATACAAGTCCTCTGACGACCGTCGGGTGCCTGGCAGTTTACGGTCTCGGCAAACGTCTGTATATGTATATACAAATTCCAAGAACCTCGCGAGGCCTCCGCGCATGTCCGTCCTGTTCGCCGAATCCGCCCTGCTGCCCTCCGGCTGGGCGCGCAACGTCCGCCTCGAGATCGATGCCGACGGCCTGTTCACCGCGATCACCCCGGACGCCGGCGCAGAGGGAGCAGAGCGGGTTTCCGGGCCGCTGCTGGCGGGCATGCCGAACCTCCACTCGCACGCCTTCCAGCGCGCCATGGCGGGCCTGGCGGAAGTGGCCGGCAACCCCAACGACAGCTTCTGGACCTGGCGCGACCTGATGTATCGCCTGGTTGGCCGCCTCTCGCCCGAGCAGGTCGGCACCATCGCGCGCCAGCTGTACATCGAGATGCTCAAGGCCGGCTACACCGGCGTCGCCGAATTCCACTATGTGCACCACGACGTTGATGGCAAGCCTTACGCCAACCCGGCGGAACTTGCCCTGCGCGTCAGCCAGGCGGCGACGGACGCCGGCATCGGCCTGACCCTGCTGCCGGTGCTCTACTCCCATGCCGGTTTCGGCGGCCAGGCGCCCAGCGAAGGCCAGCGCCGCTTCATCAACAGCACGGAAAACTACCTGAAACTGATCGATGGCCTGCGCGCGCACCTGACGACGCAGCCGCAGCAGGGCCTCGGCCTGTGCTTCCACTCGCTGCGCGCGGTGACGCCGCAGCAGATCAGCGAAGTGCTCGGCGCCGATTCCAGCGGTTGCCCGGTGCACATCCACATTGCCGAGCAGCAGAAGGAAGTCGACGACTGCCTGGCCTGGAGCGGTCGCCGTCCGCTGCAATGGCTGTACGAAAACGTCGCGGTGGACGAACGCTGGTGCCTGGTGCATGCCACTCACGCGGAACCCGATGAAGTGACGGCCATGGCCCGCAGCGGCGCGGTAGCTGGCCTCTGCCTGACCACCGAGGCGAACCTGGGCGACGGCATCTTCCCGGCGGTGGACTACCTCGCCCAGCACGGCCGCTTCGGCATCGGCTCGGACAGCCACGTGTCGCTCAGCGTGGTCGAGGAACTGCGCTGGCTGGAATACGGCCAGCGCCTGCGCGACCAGCGCCGCAACCGCCTCTATGGCCAGGACCAGCCGATGGTCGGCCGCACCCTGTTCGACGCGGCGCTGGCCGGCGGCGCCCAGGCCCTCGGCCAGCCCACCGGCGAACTGGCGGTGGGCAAGCGCGCCGACCTGCTGGTGCTCGATGGCGGCGACCCCTACCTGCAGACCGCCCGTGGCGACGCCATCCTCAACCGCTGGCTGTTCGCCGGCGGTGACCGGCAGGTGCGCGATGTGATGGTGGCCGGGAAGTGGCGCGTGCGCGATGGCAAGCATGCGCTGGAAGAACAGAGCTCCCAGGAATTCGCTGGCGTGCTCCGCGAGCTGCTGGGCTGACCCGAATGCCTTAGTAGGATGGCGTGGAGCGCAGCGATACCCATCGATAGCCCTGCGCAGACAGCATGGGTATCGCTGCGCTCCACCCATCCAACGTATGGCCTCTCCCTGTAGGAGCGGGGGGGGGGGGGGGGCCGGGCGGCGCGCGGGGGGGGGGGGGGGGGGGGCGGCGGGGGCGACCGGAAAAGAGGCCGCCCCCCCCC
>NZ_JBGLYK010000229.1:0-8493 GCF_047304025.1 Pseudomonas sp. Pseusp97
CGTCCAGGGGCGGCCGGACGGCTTCGAGGCAGGCCAGGCGGTCGCGCTGCAAGGTGGTGCGGGCCTTGCTCATCTCGCCGGCGCTGTTCGCTGCGCCGCTGGCGGCGCGGATCTGCGTGTGCCAGAGGTGGCGGGCCGAGCTGCCTGTCGCGCCGCAGCTGCCCAGCGGGTCGTAGTAGGACGAGCCGAACTGGGCGTAGCCGGCGTTGACCAGGGCGTTGAAATAGCGGCTCTGCGAGGCGATCGACTTGCCATCGCCGTCGCGTAGCACCTCGAGGCCATTGGCCATGGCCTTGTCGATGCTCAGCAGGAAATCGTCGGCGTGCTGGAAGGCTTCCGCGCTGGGGACGCTGAAGATGGGCTGCGCATTCAGCGACAAGGCTGCGTTGCTGAGGGAAGCATCCTTGGGCAGGGCGTCTGCCGGGCCGGTGTTGAACAGGCAAAGCACCAGGCCCAGCGCCGTCGTGACGGCGAGCAGCGGCAACAATTGAAGGAAACGCTGTGAGGCGATAGCGGGGAAAGAGGTATAGGTGGCCATGGTCATGAAGGCGAAAAGTTGCGCGGGCGCCATTCAACGGCAAATGGCCCTGGCTTCGCTGTCAGCCTGGTCAGGTGTTGGTGTCTGAAAATTCCTTCAATTCAATCGGCAGCTCTGCTGCGTCGCGGCGGCTTGTCCGCGGGCATAAAAAAGCCCCGGACGTGACCGGGGCGCAAGAGTCATGCAGGAACCTAGAACCAGGCGTCCTGCATGGTGGAACAGGTATCGTCGCGGGCTTCGAGAAGCGTCAGGTCATGGTGGCAGGACGGCACTTCCCAGGTCAGGAAGTAACGCGCGGCCTGCAGCTTGCCGCGGTAGAAGTCGGTGTCGGCAGCGTTGCCGGCTGCCAACCCTTCCTCGGCGCGAATCGCCTGCTCCAGCCAGCGCCAGCCGATCACGGCGTGGCCGAAGACCTTCAGGTACAGCGCCGAGTTGGCCAGACCTTGCGCCACGCGGCCCTGCATCAGGTCGCCGAGCAGGCTCAGGGTGGTCGCGGACAGGCGCGCCATCAACTGTTCCAGCGGCTCGCGCAACTTGTCCAGCGACGGGTGTGCGCTGGCGCGTTCGCAGCACTGGCTGATCAGGCGGGTCAGCTGCTTGAGGCCGGCGCCGTTGTTCTGCGCCAGCTTGCGGCCCAGCAGATCCAGCGACTGGATGCCGTGGGTGCCTTCATGGATCGGGTTCAGGCGGTTGTCGCGGTAGTACTGCTCCACCGGGTACTCGCGGGTGTAGCCGTGGCCGCCGAGGATCTGGATCGCCAGCTCGTTGGCCTTCAGGCAGAACTCCGAGGGCCAGGATTTGACGATGGGCGTGAGCAGGTCGAGCAGCTCGTGGGCCTGCTTGCGCTCTTCCTCGGTCGGCAGCGTTTCGCAGTCGTCCACCAGGCGCGCGGCATACAGGCCGAGGTCGAAGGCGCCTTCGACGTAGGCCTTCTGGGTCAGCAGCATGCGGCGCACGTCGGTGTGCTCGATGATGGACACCGGCGCGGAAGTCGGGTCCTTGGCGTCCACCGGGCGGCCCTGCGGACGTTCGCGGGCGTATTCCAGGGAGTACAGGTAACCGGCGTAGCCGAGCATGATGGCGCCCATGCCGACGCCGATGCGCGCCTCGTTCATCATCTGGAACATGTAGGCCAGGCCCTGGTGCGGCTTGCCGACCAGATAGCCGACGCACTCGCCTTTATCGCCGAAGTTCAACGCGGTGGAGGTGGTGCCGCGCCAGCCCATCTTGTGGAACAGTCCGGCCAGGGTCACGTCGTTGCGCGCGCCGAGGGAGCCGTCCTCGTTGACCAGGAACTTCGGCACGATGAACAGGCTGATGCCCTTAACGCCCGGCGGGGCGTCTGGCAGCTTGGCCAGGACCATGTGGACGATGTTGTCCGACAGCGGGTGGTCGCCGCCGGAGATGAAGATCTTGTTGCCTTTGATCCGGTAGCTGCCGTCGCCCGCAGGTTCCGCACGGGTGCGGATGTCGGCCAGGGACGAGCCGGCGTGGGGCTCGGTCAGGGCCATGGTGCCGAACCAGCGGCCCTCGATCATCGGCTGCAGGAACAGGCGTTTCTGTTCTTCGCTGCCGAAGGTCTCGATCAGGTGGCTGGCGCCCATGCTCAGCATCGGGTAGGACGAGGTGGCGATGTTGGCCGACTGGAAGTGCGCGAAGCAGGCCCGCGAAAGCAGGTGCGGCAACTGCATGCCGCCCTGCTCGAAGCTGCGCGAGGCGTTCTGGAAACCAGCCTCGTTGAAGGCGTCCACCGCCGGTTTCACTTCCGGAATGAGCACCGCGCCGCCATCGACGTACTGCGGTTCGTTCTCGTCGTTCTTGCGGTTGTGCGGGGCGAACAGCTCCTCGGCGATGCCGCGGGCGGTGCCCAGGGCGGCGTCGAAGGTCTCGCGGTTGTGGTCGGCGAAGCGTTCGCGCCGGGTCAGTGCCTCGGCATCAAGCACTTCATAGAGTTCGAAAGCGAGGTTGCGGGAGCTGAGCAGGGTCTCGGACATGGATCGACCTCCGTGGGAATCGGCGCAGTCTAGTCCGGTGAATGAAGCGCGCACAGAATCATCCATGAGCGTGATAAAGGGCTAAAACGCCCGACCTCCCGGCAGGCCCCGGCGACGGCGGACTCGCACCGCACCCGCCGCAGGACCTAAACTGCGCGCCTTGAGGAGCCTGCTATCGATGAACTACCGCCATGCCTACCACGCCGGCAACCACGCCGACGTGCTGAAACATATCGTCCTCGCCCGCATTTTCGCGCTGATGGCGCGCAAGGACACGCCCTTCGCCTATCTCGACAGCCATTCCGGCATCGGCCTCTACGACCTGCTGGGCGATGAAGCCAGCCGCACCGGCGAATGGGAGTCGGGCATCGGCCGCCTGATCGAGCGCGATGACCTGCCGGAGCTGCTGCAGGACTATCTCGGTGTGGTGAACGCGCTGAATCCCGATGGCGGCCTGGAGTTCTACCCGGGCTCGCCGGAGCTGGCGCGTCGCCTGACCCGCCCGCAGGACCGCGTGCTGCTCAACGAGCTGCATCCCGAGGACGGCCGCCTGCTCAAGGCCAACATGGCCGGCGAGCGGCGCATCTCGGTGCACCAGGGCGACGGCTGGCTGCTGCCCCGCGCCTTCCTGCCGGTGGCGGAGAAGCGCGGCGTGCTGCTGATCGACCCACCCTTCGAGCAGCCGGACGACCTGGAACGCTGCGTGGCCGCGCTGGACGAGGCCATCGGGCGCATGCGCCAGACCGTGGTCGCCATCTGGTATCCGATCAAGGACCGCCGCCAACTCAAGCGCTTCTACCAGCGCCTGGAAAAAAGCTCGGCGCCGAAGTTGCTGCGCGTGGAGCTGTGCGTGCACCCGGCCGACACGGCGGATCGCCTGAACGGCTCCGGGCTGGTCATCGCCAACCCGCCGTGGCCGCTGGATGAAGAGCTGCGCGGGCTGCTGCCGTGGTTGGCGCAGACGCTGGCGCAGAGCGAAGGCAGCAGCCAGGTGGACTGGCTGATCGCCGAATAAGAAAAGCCCCGGCAGTGCCGGGGCTTTTTCTTTTTGCTTTCGCAGGAGCGGATTCATCCGCGATGGCCCTGGCGCGGGGCTCGGCCCATCGCGGACGGAGTCCGCTCCTACGCAGCCGGTGACCGCGGCTCTTCCTGTAGGAGCGAGCTTGCTCGCTCCTACCAAAGCAGGTTCACGCCGGCAGGCAAACGCCGGTGCCGCCCAGACCGCAATAGCCGTTGGGGTTCTTCGCCAGGTACTGCTGGTGGTAGGCCTCGGCGTAGTAGAACGGCGGCACTTCGCGGATTTCCGTGGTGATCTCGCCGTAGCCCTTGGCGCTCAGTTCTTTCTGGAAGGCCGCGCGGCTGGCGTCGATTGCAGCTTTCTGCGCCTGGTCGAACCAGTAGATCACCGAGCGGTACTGGGTACCGGTATCGTTGCCCTGGCGCATGCCCTGGGTCGGGTCGTGGGATTCCCAGAACACCTTCAGCAGTGCTTCGATGCTGGTTTCGCGCGGGTCGTAAGCCACCAGCACCACTTCGCTGTGGCCGGTCAGGCCGGAGCAGACTTCGTCGTAGGTGGGGTTCGGCGTGAAGCCGCCCGCGTAGCCCACCGCGGTAACCCACACGCCCGGCTGTTGCCAGAAGCGCCGCTCGGCGCCCCAGAAGCAGCCAAGGCCGACAACGATCTGCTGCACGCCGGCGGGGAAGGGCGCGGTCAGCGGGCGGCCATTGACGTAATGCGCTTCGGGCACCGGCATCGGGCTCTCGCGCCCCGGCAGGGCCTGGGCGGAGCTGGGCAGTTCCAGCTTGTGGGCAAGTATTTGCGAGCGCAGGGTCATGGCATTCGTCTCCTCGGAATGGGGGCGGCAATAGACTCGGGTACTCGCCGAAGATTACAGCGTTTTTTCCGCTAGCGGGGATGGCGGCGGGCACGCCGCGGCAGGGCGGCTCAGTGCGGGCGGCAGGGGTAGCGCTGCAGGCTGGAAGAGAGGTCGTGGCTGGGGATGGGCTTGTCGAACAGGTAGCCCTGGCCGATGTCGCAACGGTTGCGCCGCAGGAAGGCCAGCTGGGCGGCGGTCTCGACGCCTTCGGCGACCACCTGCAGCTTGAGGTTGTGGGCCATGGCGATCACTGCCGAGGTGATTTCCATGTCGTCCTGATTGTCCGGGATGTCCTTGATGAAGCTGCGGTCGATCTTGATCACGTCGATGGGGAATTTCTTCAGGTAGCTCAGCGATGAATAGCCGGTGCCGAAGTCGTCCATCGCCAGGGTCAGGCCAAGGCTCTTCAGGCGCTCCAGCTGCTGGCGGGTGTCGTCGGTGGCGTCCAGCAGCAGGCTTTCGGTGAGCTCCAGCTCAAGTTGCGAGGCCGGGATGCTTTCCTCGTGGAGGATCGCGGCGATGGAGCCGACCAGGTCGGGGTCGCTGAACTGCTTGGGCGACAGGTTGATCGCCATGTGCAGTTCGCCCAGGCCCTTGGCGGCCAGCTCGCGTACCTGGCGGCAGGCCTGGCGGATCACCCATTTGCCGATGGGGATGATCAGCCCGGTTTCCTCGGCGACGCTGATGAACTGGTCCGGGCGGATCATGCCCTTCTCCGGATGCTGCCAGCGCAGCAGGGCTTCCAGGCCGAGCAGCGCCCCGCTGCGCAGGCACAGCTTGGGCTGGTAGTGCACCGCCAGCTCGTCCTGCACCAGCGCGCGGCGCAGGTTGCTCTCGACGAACAGCTTGTAGCTGGCCTCGGCGGTCATCGCCTCGGTGAAAGTCTGTACCTGGTGCTTGCCGTTGGCCTTGGCCTTGTGCAGCGCGAGACCGGCGTGCTTCATCAGGGTCTGCGGGTCGTGCCCGTGCTGCGGCGCGTAGGCGATACCGACGGAGCCGGTGATGCTGATCAACTGGTTGTCGACGAACAACGGCTTGTCGAGCACGTCGAGGATCTGCGCGGCGACCTTCTCGCCGCGGCCGGCCACGGATTCTTCCAGCAACACGGCGAATTCGTTGCTGGCGAAGCGCGCCAGGGTGGCGCTGTCGCTCAGGCTGCTGCGCAGGCGCCGCGCGAGGTTGGCCAGCAGCTTGTCGCCGGTCTGGTGGCCCAGGCTGTCGTTGATCCGCTTGAAGTTGTCGATGTCCACCAGCAGCAGGCTCAGCGAATGCTCGCTGCCCACCTGCAGGCGTTCTTCCAGGGCGTTGATGAAGAAGTGCCGGTTGGCCAGGCCCGTGAGGTTGTCGCGGTAGGCGAGCTTCTCGATGTGCTGCTGGGCCAGCTTGCTCTGCGTGATGTCTTCGTAGATGCCGATGTAGTGGGTCAGCTCGCCCTTGTCGTCGTAGACCTTGGACAGCGACAGTTGGCCCCAGTAGGGCTCGAGGTTCTTGCGCCGGCTGCGGAACTCGCCCTGCCAGCTGTTCTGGGTGACCAGGGTGGAGCGCGCGTCGAACAGCAGCTCGCTCAAGTTGGCCAATGCCGGCAGCTCCGGCAGGCGACGGCCGCGCACTTCATCGGCGCCGTACTGGGTGATCGCGGTGAAGCTCGGGTTGACGTACTCCACCAGGCCGTCGCGATCGATCAGCAGGAAGGCGCTGGCGCTCTGCTCGACGGCGCGCTGGAACAGGTGCAGGGCGCTGGAAACGTTGCGCCGCTCGTGGTTCATCAGGACCTGGGCGTACTGGTCGGCCAGTTCGCCGGCGAAGGCGATCTCGTCGCTCTGCCACATGCGCACTTCGCCGACGTGTTCCAGGCAGAGCACGCCGACCACCTCGCCGCCCACGCGGATGGTGGCGTCGAGCATGGCGCTGATGCCCTGCGGGCGCAGGTAGCGCTTGGCCAGTTCCTGGGTGCGCGGGTCCTGCTGGGCGTTGTGGGCGTCGATGGCGCGGCCGCTGTGCACCGCGTCGAGGTAGTTGGGGAAGTTGCTGGCGTCGATGTCCTGGGGTTTTTCGTACTGGTCGGTGTCGCGGCGGTAGATGGTCACCGCTTCCAGCCGATGGTCCGGGTGCAGTCGCCAGATACCGGCGCGGGCCACGTCGTAGGCCTCGCAGGCGGCCTGGGCGATCAGCTGGGCGGCTTCGAGCAGCGGGTCGCTGGACAGGTAGCGGTGCCGCGCCAGGCGCACGATCAGGTTCTGCTGGGTGCGCGAGCGTACCAGGTGCTGCAGGTGTTCGTCCTGGGAGCGCTGGTACATCTCCAGGGACATCTTCAGGCGGATGTTCTGCGCTTCCAGGTCCAGCAGGCGCGGGTCCAGCTCGCTGCTCTGCTCGTCGCCCTCGTCCTGCAGGATGTAGCCGTGGAGCAACTGGCGACCGTGTTGCTGGAAGCTTTCGCCGACCTCGAGCGCATTCAGCGTGCCGCGCGGCGAGTGGAGCAGGTAGCGCACCCGGTAGCGGCCGTCCTTGAGCAGTTGCTGCTGCACCTGTTCATGCAGGCGATGGCGCGCCTCGGGCTCCATCAGGCTGGCGTAGGGTGCATCGAGGATGCCGCAGAGGTCCTGGGCCGGCACGCCAATCTGGCGCTCGCAGCCGGGATCGAGGAACAGCAGGGTCCAGCTGGGTTCGTTCAGGCGCTCGAAGCGCAGCATCCCGAGCCTGGAAGGGACGGGAAGCTGCGTGACAACCTCGGCCGCCTGACGGCTGGCGGCATCGGGATGACTCTTCATGCGCGGTGGATTTCCAGGGTGCTGGACGAGGTACATGGCCTCGCCCGACTTCTATGGGCGTTGGCAAGATTTGCATGAGGCACGGGGCCATGACAAGCCAAGACTGTATCGGCCGTCACACCGCGAAGTTGAGCCAGGGCGGGAGCCGCCTTGATCGACGGTGCGGAAAAAAAGAAGCCCCGCCATCCGGCAGGGCTGGAGAGAACGAGCGTGGCGTGCTCGTCGAGAGGAAGGGCAGGCGTGGCCTGCCCTGTACAACAGTTACAACAGCCGCACTTACAGGAGCAGGGTGCGGATATCGCCCAGCAGGTCGGACAGGCGCTTGGTGTAGCGCGCGGCGGCCGCCCCGTTGATCACGCGGTGATCGTAGGACAGCGACAGCGGCAGCATCAGGCGCGGCTGGAAGGCCTTGCCGTCCCACACCGGCTGCATGGTCGCCTTGCTGACACCCAGGATCGCCACTTCCGGCGCGTTGACGATCGGCGTGAAGCCGGTGCCGCCAATGTGGCCGAGGCTGGAGATGGTGAAGCAGGCGCCTTGCATGGCGTCGGCGGAGAGCTTCTTGGTGCGCGCTTTCTCGGCCAGTTCGGCGGCTTCGGCGGCGAGCTGCAGGAGGCTCTTCTGGTCGACGTTCTTGATCACCGGGACCAGCAGACCGTCCGGGGTGTCCACGGCAAAGCCGATGTGCACGTACTTCTTGCGGATCAGCGCCTTGCCGCTGGGAGCCAGCGAGCTGTTGAAGTCCGGCATTTCCTTGAGCAGGTGGGCACAGGCCTTGAGCAGGATCGGCAGCACGGTCAGCTTGACGCCAGCCTTTTCCGCGACGGCTTTCTGGGCCACGCGGAAGGCTTCCATCTCGGTGATGTCGGCCGAGTCGAACTGGGTCACGTGCGGCACGTTCAGCCAGCTGCGATGCAGGTTGGCGGCGCCGACCTGCATCAAGCGGGTCATTGCCACTTCTTCCACTTCGCCGAACTTGCTGAAGTCGACTTCCGGGATCGGCGGGATGCCCGCGCCACCGGTAGCGCCAGCCGGCGCGCCGGATTTGGCGCGTTGCAGCTGTTCCTTGACGAACGCCTGCACGTCTTCCTTGAGGATACGGCCTTTCGGACCGGTGCCTTTCACTTCACCCAGCTCGACGCCGAACTCGCGGGCGACCATACGCACTGCGGGGCCTGCGTGAACCTTGGTGCCGTCACGGCTGGGTGCACCCACCGGGGCAGCTTCCGGAGCCTTGGCCTGGGCCGCGGCAGCCGGTGCGGGAGCTGCGGCAGGAGCGGCAGCGGCCGGAGCCGGTGCAGCAGCCGGTGCCTCTG